>NZ_NEJN01000019.1:0-31666 GCF_002113105.1 Pseudomonas sp. B22(2017) | reverse complement strand
AACCATGACCGCATCAAGCTGAGGCTCAATGGCCTGAGCCCTGTCGAGTACAGGACCCAGGCGGCAGCTTAAACTGTCCAACTTTTTGGGGGCAGTCCAGGGACCGCACAAAGCTCAGGCCTGTGCAGTACCTGTGGGAGCGGGTTTACCCGCGAAGCTTTTGGCTTAATGCCCGTGGCTTCGCCCTACATGCGAATGCTCGGTTTCCGGCACCGATACCGCCCCGTTCGTCTCCAGTTGCTGCAAGATCGCACACTCCGCCCCTTGTGCATTGCAGCGCCGCCGCAGCTCCACCAGCTGTTCCTGCAACGCCACCAGACCATCGATCCGTGCCTGCACATGCTCGATATGCTCGTCGATCAGCGCATTGACGCTGCCGCACGAATCATCGGGGCTGTCGCGCAGGCGTAGCAGGCTGCGGATTTCATCCAGGGTCATGTCCAGGGTGCGGCAGTTGCGGATGAAGGTAAGCCGCTCGACGTGGGCCTGGGTGTACAGCCGGTAGTTGCCGTCGCTGCGTGCCGGCTCCGGCAGCAGCTGTTCACGCTCGTAGTAGCGGATGGTTTCCACGGCGCAGTCGGTGGCTTTGGCCAGTTCTCCGATCTTCATCACGAAATTCTCCAGCAAGTGGCTTGACCCTATAGTGGCTACAGGGTGTTCACTTGGCAACAGGCTCAAATTAAGGATGACCCCATGAACCAGCCTGTCAGCCACGAACACAAGCACGATCACCACGCCCACAGCTGCTGTGGCAGCGCTGCTGCGCCAGCGTTGGTCCAGCTGAGCGAAAAGGCCAGCAGCCACGCCCAGTTCAGCCGTTTCCGCATCGAGGCCATGGACTGCCCTACCGAGCAGACCCTGATCCAGGACAAGCTGGGCAAGCTGGCCGGTATCGAGCAGCTGGAGTTCAACCTGATCAACCGTGTGCTTGGCGTGCGCCACACCCTGGGTGGCACTGCTGAAATCGAGCAGGCCATCGACAGCCTGGGCATGAAAGCCGAGCCGCTTGGCGCCGAAGACGATAGCACTGCCAGCGCACCGCAAGTGGCCAAGACCCGCTGGTGGCCCCTGGCGCTGTCCGGTATTGCCGCGATCGCCGCCGAAATCGTGCACTTTGCCGCACTGGCCCCGGAGTGGGTGGTGGCGGCGCTGGCGCTGGCAGCGATCCTCGGCTGTGGCCTGGGTACCTACAAGAAGGGCTGGATCGCCCTGAAAAACCGCAACCTCAACATCAACGCGCTGATGAGCATTGCCGTGACTGGCGCGGTGCTGATCGGCCAGTGGCCGGAAGCGGCCATGGTGATGGTGTTGTTCACCGTCGCCGAGCTGATCGAAGCCCGCTCGCTGGACCGCGCGCGCAACGCCATTGGCGGCCTGATGCAGCTCACCCCGGACATGGCTACCGTGCGCCAGGCCGATGGCCAGTGGCGGGAAGTAGAGGTGCGGGAGGTGGCCATCGGGGCCCTGGTGCGGGTACGCCCCGGCGAACGCATTGGCCTGGACGGTGAAGTGACCAGCGGGCAATCCACCGTCGATCAGGCACCGATCACCGGCGAAAGCCTGCCTGTGGAGAAGACCGTGGGCGACAAGTTGTTCGCCGGCACCATCAACCAGGCAGGGGCGCTGGAGTTCCGCGTTACCGCTGCTGCCGGGCAATCGACCCTGGCGCGGATCATCAAGGCCGTCGAGGAAGCGCAAGGCGCGCGGGCGCCTACCCAGCGTTTCGTCGACCGCTTCTCGCGCATCTACACCCCAGTGGTGTTTGCCATTGCCCTGGCCGTTGCGGTGATACCGCCGCTGTTCATGGCCGGTGCCTGGTTCGACTGGGTCTATCGCGCCCTGGTGCTGCTGGTGGTGGCCTGCCCGTGTGCCCTGGTGATCTCGACCCCGGTGACCATCGTCAGCGGCCTGGCTGCCGCCGCGCGCAAGGGCATCCTGATCAAGGGTGGCGTGTACCTGGAAGGCGGGCGCCAGTTGGACTTCCTGGCCCTGGACAAGACCGGCACTATCACCCACGGCAAGCCGGTGCAAACCGATGCCAAGATACTGGAGCCGCTGTTCGAAGGCCGCGCGCAAGCCCTGGCCGCCAGCCTTGGCGAGCGTTCGGATCACCCGGTTTCCCGCGCCATTGCCCAGTTCGGCAAGGAGCAAGGCCTGGCTTTGAGCGAGGTCGATGACTTCGCCGCCCTGGCCGGGCGCGGCGTGCGCGGTACCATCGCGGGTGAGGTTTACCACTTGGGTAACCACCGTCTGGTCGAGGAGCTGGGGCTGTGTTCGCCCGAGCTCGAGGCCCAGCTGGATGCGCTGGAGCGCCAGGGCAAGACCGTGGTGCTGCTGCTCGACCGCTCCGGCCCGTTGGCGCTGTTCGCGGTGGCCGACACGGTCAAGGAAAGCAGTCGCCAGGCCATCGCCGAGCTGCACGAGCTGGGCATCAAGACTGTCATGCTGACCGGTGACAATCCGCATACCGCCCAGGCCATCGCCACCGTGGTGGGCATCGACCGTGCCGAAGGCAACCTGCTGCCTGGCGACAAGCTCAAGAGCATCGAAACCCTGTACGCCCAGGGCCATCGGGTGGGCATGGTCGGTGACGGCATCAACGACGCCCCGGCACTGGCTCGTGCCGAGATCGGTTTTGCAATGGCGGCGGCCGGTACCGACACCGCCATCGAGACCGCCGATGTGGCGCTGATGGACGACGACTTGCGGAAAATCCCGGCCTTCGTCAGGCTGTCGCGCCAAAGTGCGGCGATCCTCATGCAGAACATCGTTCTGGCGTTAGGCATCAAGGCGATATTCCTGGCGATTACCTTTGCCGGCATGGCCACCATGTGGATGGCGGTGTTTGCCGACATGGGCGTGAGCCTGCTGGTGGTGTTCAACGGCTTGCGCCTGTTGCGCAAATAGAGGACGTGCATGCTGAGTTCGGAGCTTAAAGCCTTCTACATGGTGGCCCGCCTGGGCAGCATCACCCTGGCGGCGAAGAAGCTCGGCCTCAGCCAGCCCACGGTGACCACGCAGATTCGCAACCTGGAGAGCCAGTACGCGGTGGAGCTGTTCTACCGCGGCGGGCGGCGCCTGGTGCTGAGCGAGGAGGGCGTGCGCCTGCTGCCGATGGTCAAGGCACTGCTGCAGCAGGAGGCCGACATCGAGTTCGAGCTGCGCAACAGTGGCCAGGCTCAGGGCAGCCTGCGCATCGCGGCCACGGCGCCTTACTACATCCTCGACCTGGTGAAGATCTACCGCGAACGCCTGCCGCAGGTGGAAGTGGCGGTGGAAATCGGCAACTCGCAGCAGGTACTGGAGATGCTCGAGGACTACCGGGTGGATATCGCCGCTTCGTCGCAACTGCTGGAAGACGCGCGGCTGGTGCGGCGGGTGCTGGGGACTGACCCGTTGGTGGTGGCGGTGCATCGCAACCATCCGTTGGCGCACCGCCAGGCGGTGTCCATTGACGTGGTGGCCGGGCATTGCCTGCTGATGCGCGAGAAGGGCTCGACCACGCGCAAGCTCACCGAGCAGATGATGCAGGAGGCCGGGGTGAAAGCCGGGGCGTTGCTGGAGATTGGCAGCCGCGAATCGATCCGTGAGGCGGTACTGCGCAATATCGGCATCAGCGTGATTGCCCGGCACGAGGTGCCGCACAACCCTGAGTTGCGAGTGCTGGCGCTGGAGAACGCGCCGGTGATGCATGAGTACCTGTATTGCCTTAAGGAGCGGCGCCAGGCCCGGTTGCCGGCGGCCTTCCTTGGGGTGGCGCAGGAAGTGGCCGGTTCGCACTTCTGATAGCCATGTAGTGGCTGTACCGGCCCTATCGCCGGCAAGCCAGCTCCCACAGGTACCCCACAGTCCTTGAAACCTGTGCAGTACCTGTGGGAGCTGGCTTGCCGGCGATAGGGTCCTTGAAGGCCACTACAAAATCTGCCTATACCACTATCACCCGCTTTTGCCCTAAAGCCACAGAACCTTCGCACAGCCTTCCTAGCATGGCCTCCATCTCTTCGATGAGGCCCTGCCATGAACCACACCACCCCCGGCGCACAGATGAAAGTGCGCAACATCCACAAGCGCTTCGGCGCCTTCACGGCGCTGAATGATGTCTCGCTGGACATCGCCGCCGGCGAACTGGTGTGCCTGCTCGGCCCGTCCGGCTGCGGCAAGACCACGTTGCTGCGCTGCATCGCCGGCCTGGAGCGCCAGGACCGCGGTACGTTGTACATCGGCGAGCGCGATATCTCCGAGCTGCCACCCCAGGCCCGTGACTACGGCATCCTGTTCCAGTCCTACGCGCTGTTCCCCAACCTCACCGTCGAAGCCAATATCGCCTATGGCCTGACTGGCAGCGGCCGTGAACAGGCCCGCCAGCGAGTGACCGAAATGCTCGAACTGGTGGGCCTGGCCGGCAGCGAGAAGAAATACCCCGGCCAGCTTTCCGGTGGCCAGCAGCAGCGTGTGGCCCTGGCCCGCGCGCTGGCACCGTCGCCGTCGTTGCTGCTGCTGGACGAGCCGATGTCGGCGCTGGATGCCCGGGTGCGCGAGCACCTGTGCACCGAACTGCGCCAGCTGCAGCGCCAGCTGGGTATCACCACGCTGATGGTCACCCACAACCAGGACGAGGCCATGTTGATGGCCGACCGCATTGCGGTGATGAACAACGGCCAGGTCGAGCAGTACGCCACCCCGCAGGAAATCTACGACCAGCCGGCCACGCCGTTCGTTGCCGAGTTCGTCGGCCAGGGCAACTGGTTGCCGTTCCAGCGCAGCAGTGACAGCCATGCCCAGGTCGGTGGCATGAACATGCGTCTGGCACCAGGTTCGGCCCGACCCAGCAGCGGCCGGCTGTTCTGCCGCCCGGAGGCGATCACGGTCAACCCGGCGGTGCACGAAGAAAACCTGTTCCCGGCCATGGTCCGTGAAATCACCTTCCTTGGTAACCGCTGCCGCATGAGCTTCGAGCTCAAGGCGCTGCCTGGCCATGCACTGCTGGCGGAGCTTGCCCCCGAGGCCATGCCGCGGCTGGGCTCGCAGGACATCTGGGTGGCGCTGCCACCGCAGAGCCTGCAGGTGTTTGCCTGAGATGGCCGCGCCAATGTCCCTGCCGCTGAGCCAGGCCAAAGCCACGCCGCGTGCTGGTGTCGCCTTGGGCGACCGGTTGTTCGTCGTCGGCGGCAAGAGCCTGCTGCTGATCCTTCTGGTGCTGGCGGTGCTGATGCCGCTGCTGGCGATCTTCTGGCGCGGCTTCAGCGCAGAAGCGGGCCAGGGTGGTGGCCTGCTGGCGGCCCGCGAACTGTTGGCCAGTGAAAACTTCCACTGGCTGCTGGGCAACAGCCTGTCGGTGGCCTTCACGGTGGCAGCCATCGTGGTGCCGCTGGCCTACCTGTTCGCCTATGCCCTGCAACGCACGCTGATTCCGGGCAAAGGCCTGTGGCGGGGGATTTCGTTGCTGCCGCTGCTGGCGCCGTCAATGCTGCCGGCCATCGCCCTGGTCTACCTGTTCGGTAACCAGGGGCTGCTGCGCGGGTTGCTCAGCGACAACATCTATGGCTTCTGGGGGATTGTGCTGGGCGAGGCCATCTACACCTTCCCGCATGCCCTGATGATCCTGCTGTCGGCGCTATCGCTGGCCGATGCACGCCTGTTCGACGCAGCGTCCAGCATGGGTGCCGGCCCTTGGCGAGCGTTCACCAGCATCACCTGGCCGGCCACGCGCCAGGCAGTATTCGCAGCGTTCTGTCTGGTGTTCACCCTGACCATCACCGACTTCGGTGTACCGGTCGTGGTCGGCGGCGACTATCAGGTGCTGGCGCTGGAAGCCTACAAGGCGGTGGTCGGCCAGCAGCAGTTCGGCCGCGGCGCGTTGATCGGCATGGTGCTGCTGTTGCCGGCGCTGTTCAGCTTTACCGTCGATGCCTGGCTGCGCCGGCGCCAGGGCGAAGCCATGAGCGGCCGTGCCCAGGTGTTCGAGCCCAAGCCGTCGCGCGGCCGTGATGCCTGCTTCCTGGCGATCGTGCTGCTGGTGTGCGCGGCATTGCTGCTGGTGATCGGCATGGCGGTGTATTCGTCGCTGGTCACGTTCTGGCCCTACAACCTGTCGTTGTCGCTGCGTCACTACATGTTCGAGGACACCGCCGGTGGTGGCTGGCTGGCCTACCGCAACAGCGTGACCATGGCCATCGGCACCGCGCTGATCGGCAGCATCGTGATCTTCACCGGCGCCTACCTGATGGAGAAGACCCAGGGCCAACGCCTGCTCAACCAGGCGCTGCGCCTGCTCAGCTTCATCCCCATGGCCGTGCCGGGCCTGGTGCTGGGCCTGGGCTACGTATTCTTCTTCAACCTGAACGGCAACCCGCTGCATGTGTTCTACGGCGGCATGGGGCTGCTGGTGGTGTGCACCATCGCCCACTACCTGACCACCGCGCAGATGACCGCGACCACCGCCCTGCGCCAGCTCGACGGCGAGTTCGAGGCCGCCGCGCTGTCGCTGAAGGCGCCGCTTTACAGGCACTTCCTGCGGGTGACCGTGCCGATCTGCCTGCCGGCGCTGCTGGACATCATTCGCTACCTGTTCGTATCGGCGATGACCACCGTGTCGGCGGCAATCTTCCTGTACAGCCCCGACACCATCCTGGCTGCCGTCGCCGTGCTGAACATGGATGACGCCGGCAATGTCGGTGGTGCCGCCGCCATGTCGACTTTGATCCTGCTGACCAGTGCCGGCGCTTCACTGCTGCTGGCCGCAGCCTCACGCGGCCTGCTGCGCCGCTCCCAAGCCTGGCGCCAACGCGCCGCGACCGTCTGACCTGTAAGGAACCTACTTATGTACAAGCACCTTGCACTTGCCGCTGCCGTTTCCGCCGTGTTCAGCCTGCAGGCTTCGGCCGCTGGTACCCAGCTGACGGTCTACACCGCCCTGGAAGCCGAACAGCTGAAGAGCTACAAGCAAGCCTTCGAGAAGGCCAACCCGGACATCGAGATCAAGTGGGTTCGCGACTCTACCGGCATCATCACCGCCAAGCTGCTGGCCGAGAAAGACCGCCCGCAAGCCGACGCAGTGTGGGGTCTGGCTGCTTCCAGCCTGGCTATCCTCGACCAGAACGGCATGCTCGAAGCCTACGCACCGAAGGACCTGGGCAAGATTGCCGCCAACTACCGCGATGCTGCCAACCCGCCAGCCTGGGTCGGTATGGACGTGTGGGCCGCGACCATCTGCTTCAATACCATCGAGGCCGAGAAGCAGGGCCTGAGCAAGCCGGTGAGCTGGCAGGACCTGACCAAGCCCGAGTACAAGGGCAAGATCGTCATGCCGAACCCGGCTTCGTCCGGCACCGGCTTCCTGGATGTCAGTGCCTGGCTGCAGACCTTCGGCGAGCCACAGGGTTGGGCGTACATGGATGCACTGCACCAGAACATCGGCCAGTATGTTCATTCCGGTTCCAAGCCGTGCAAGCTTGCCGCAGCGGGTGAATTCCCGATCGGTATCTCGTTCGAGTACCCGGCCGTGCAGCTCAAGCGCCAGGGCGCGCCGCTGGACATCGTGCTGCCGAAGGAAGGCCTGGGTTGGGAGATCGAGGCGACTGCGGTGATCAAAGGTTCGCCAAAAGCGGATGCGGCCAGGCGCCTGGCTGATTTCTCGGCAAGCCCGGCGGCCATGGAGCTGTACAAGGAGAACTTCGCCGTGCTGGCTGCCCCGGGTATTGCCAAGCCGCAGACCGAACTGCCGGCTGACTATGAACAGCGCCTGATCAAGAACGACTTTGCCTGGGCCTCGAAGAACCGTGACCAGATCCTGGCCGAGTGGCGCAAGCGCTATGACGGCAAGTCGGAGAAGGTGGCTCAGCAGTAACCTGCACCGGCCTCTTCGCAGCACAAGGCTGCTCCTACGGGGCGGCGACAACCTGTAGGAGCAGCCTTGTGCTGCGAAGAAGCCACCACCCAATCAAGCCAGGAGAAGACGGTGATGCCAACCCCAGCCCAGATCATCGACAGCACCTTCGCGCTGTACGAACGCCACGGCAGTGACGACTACATCGGCGAAGCGATCACCCAGCTCGAACACATGTCCCAGGCCGCGCAACTGGCCATCGCCGAAGGCTTCGACGACGAAGTGGTGCTGGCGGCGTTCTTCCACGACATCGGCCACCTGTGCGGCGGTGACGCGAGCATGGGCGGCTATGGCGTGGTCAGCCATGAGCGCATCGGCGCTGAGTATTTACGCCGCTGTGGCTTCGGCGAACGCATGGCGCGGCTGGTGCAGTATCACGTGGAGGCCAAGCGCTACCTGACTTTGCGCCAGCCTGGGTATTACCAGCGGTTGAGTGAAGCGAGCCGGCGGACTTTGGAGTATCAGGGGGGCGTGATGAGCGAGGACGAGGCGGATGTGTTCGAGCGGGATCCGCTGTTCGAGGTGAGCTTGCGGATGAGGGAGTGGGATGAGCGGGCCAAGGTGGTCGGGGTGACGGTGATTGACCTGGATGGGTTGAAGCGGAAGGCTTTGGCATTACTTTGAGATGTGGGCTGCCTGTGCGGGCCTCTTCGCGGGTGAACCCGCTCCCACAGGAATAGTGCACATCTCAAGGAATGTGAGATACCTGTGGGAGCGGGTTTACCCGCGAAGAGGCCAGACCTGCTTGATCAAAACTGTGAAACCAGAGCCTCCAGCTGTTCCTGCCGCTCAGCCTGGTTCAGCTTCGCCCCAGGGTTCAGGGTGGACCACTGCGGATGCGCCCGCGCCTTGCTCAGCGCCTCCGGCAACTTGCCCTCCCGCCAGGCCTTCTCATCCAGTTCCCCCAGCCGAATGCTGTCCTGCGCCGCATGCCCGCGGTTTTCCAGCGCCACCATCAACTGCTGCTGACGCAAGGCCAGCAGGCGCAACACCGTGTCGTCCACCGTCAGCTCGCGCTTGCCCTTTAGCTTGCCCATCAACCGCGACCCATAGTTGCGCGCCGTCTGCAGCGCGCCGCCGGCAATCGCCCCGGCCAGGGCGGCAGCCCCCAGTGTCAGGCCGCCGACCAGCAGGTCCACCCCGGCACCCGCCGCAGCACCGGCGGCCACACCACTGCCCAAACGCACGCCCAGCAGCTTCAAGGTTTCGGGATTGAACAGGTCATCGCCCCAACGGCCATCCAGCAACGGCAGGTCGCTGGCATGGGCGTCCTCGCGGCGGAAGGCATATAGCTTGAGCAGTGCCTCGACACAGCGCTGTTCGCGCTGGCGCACCTCTTGCCGCAATGCCTCGATGGCCCGGGCTTCGGCAACCGGCTCGGCCTCGACGCTGCGCCGGCAGGCGGCGCAGTCCAGCAGCAGCTCGGCAATCAGGCGCTTGCCGCTGTGGCGGCGTGCCAGGCGCTGTGCCTGCTGGTCGTCGATCAGCCGCTGCAGGGCCGGGCGGGCGTCTTCCAGCAGCAGGGCCAGGCTTTCGTACAACCGGCGCTCGCCATCCTCTGGCGGGGCCACGCTGTCGAACCGCACCAACGCGTGAAGCCCAAGCCTGGCAAGGGCTTCACGCCATTGCGGCTCGCGGTGCTGATGGCTGGCGACGAAATTGAGCACCGGTAGCAGCGGTTTGCCGCAGCTGGCCAGCACTTCCAGTTCGTCGCGGTATTTGGCCAGCACTGGTTCGCGGGCGTCGATCACATACAAGCCGGCATTGCTGGCCAGCAGCTGGCGTAGCACCTTGGCCTCCTGCTCGAAACGCTGGCGTGCCTCGCTGCCTTGCAGAAAGCGCTCGAGGCGGGCCGGGCCGTCCAGCCGCTCGCCCGGGCGCTCCAGGCGTTCGAGATAGTCGAGCAGGGCAATGGCGTCTTCCAGGCCCGGGGTGTCATACAACTCGAGCAAAGGTTCGCCGTCCACCGACAGCCGCGCACCTTCCACATGGCGGGTGGTGCTGGGGCGGTGGGAAACTTCGCCAAAGCCGACGTCACGGGTCAGGGTGCGCAGCAGCGAGGTCTTGCCGACGTTGGTGTGGCCGACCACGGCCAGTTTCAGCGGCTCAGTCATGGCCATGCTCCAGCCAGGTCAGCGGCGAGGTATCGGCATGCGCCAGACCAAGGCGGTCGAGGGCTTCGTGCCAGTCGCCCAGTCGCTGGGCGTCCAGGGCCTCGCCCGGTGCGGCCTGCAGTAGCCATATACGGGTGGCGCCGGCGTTGCGTGCCAGTTCGGCGAGCAACGCCAGGCTGCCACGATCGGGAGAGCGGCGCGGGTCGCAAGCGATGGCCAGGCGTGCTGGCGGGAAACGGCTGAGCTGTTCGAGCAGGCGGTTACGCGATTCTCGGCTGTCGAGCACGCCGGCACTGGTTACGCTTTTTGGCAGCGCGGGCGGCCAGGGGTGCTGGTCGTCCAGCTCCAGGCCGACCAGCAGGGCGCCGCTGCTGCCACTTTCCAGCTGGCCAGCGGCAAACTGCGGCAAGGCCTCGGGCGCGGCATCCTGGACGCCGATGCGTTCGCTGCGCGGCATCAGCGCTTCACGCAGCTGCGCGTAGCCGGGCAGGCTTAGGTCCAGCGCCAGGCGTTGGCGGCCTTGACGCCAGCGCCACAGGCACAGCCCGGCCAACAGCAGGCGCGGAAGCAGGCCGTACACCAGCACCACGCCAAGCAGCCAGCTGGCCCAGGCCTGGCGCGCCAGGTCCAGGGCCGGCTGGCTGTCGCCGCTGGCGCGGATCATGGCCTCGTCGGGTACCGTGAAGCCCAGCAACGAGGGCAGCGCGCCCAGGGCCTGGGTCAGGTGGATGAACGGGTCGGCGGCGAGCAGGGTTGTCTCCCAGACAAAGCCATAGCGCCGGGTCGCCAGCAAGGCCAGCAGCATGCCCAGCGCGGTGATCATCGCCAGCAGCCACAGGCCATGCACCAGCAGGCCGAGCAGCCAGCGGTTGAGGCGTTGACGTTGCAGCAGCACCAGCAGCGCCGGTGCCAGGTGCGCGGCCTTGGCGTCACGGGCAAAGCGTTCGCTCAGCCACAGCCACAAACGGCCCAGCCCCGCGCCATGCTCGCCGCTCAGGGCAAAGCCGATGGCCCAGCCCAGCAGCATCAGCAGGTTCAGCCCGAGCAGGCTGCCGAGGGCCCAGAACACATTCACCGGGCGCTGCCCGTCGCTCAAGGCGGCCAGGGCCAACCCTGCGCCGCTGAGCACGGCCAGTACCAGCAAGGCCAGCAGCGCCAGGCGTGCGCCCTGTTTCCAGTGGCGCAGGGCGGTGGTGATGCCGTCGCGTTCGGCCAGGAACAGGGCACGGGTTTCGATGCGGGCCGCCAGGTCACCGCCTGCCTGGCGGGCGCAGCGGTTGGCTTCCTGGTCCTCCAGCGGGCCGGCATGTTCCTCGCGCAGGCGTACCGCTTCGGTGAGCCAGCGCTTGTCCAGTGAAGTGGGTGCAGTCACAAGGTCTTCCATTGCACAGGTCAGGGCAGAAGCATAACCCACACGCCCGGTGCTATCCTCGCTGGCATGAATACATCACTCCCCCTCAGCCTGATCGCGGCTCACGCCGAGAACCGCGTGATCGGCATCGACAACTCCATGCCCTGGCATCTGCCGGGGGACTTCAAGTACTTCAAGGCCACTACCCTGGGCAAGCCGATCATCATGGGGCGCAAGACCTGGGACTCGCTGGGCAGGCCATTGCCCGGGCGGTTGAATATCGTCGTCAGCCGGCAGGCAGGGCTGGAACTGGCGGGGGCCGAGGTGTTTGGCTCGCTGGAAGAGGCGCTGGTGCGGGCCGAGCAGTGGGCGCGTGAGCAGGGCGTTGATGAGCTTATGCTGATTGGCGGGGCGCAGCTGTATGGGCAAGCGCTGGAGAAAGGGCTGGTCAGCCGCATGTACCTGACGCGGGTCGAGTTGTCGCCGGAAGGGGATGCGTGGTTCCCTGAGTTCGATCGGGGGCAGTGGAAGCGGGTATCGAGCGAGGCGCAGGCTGAGGAAGGCAAGCCTGGGTATCATTTCGAGGTCTGGGACAAGGTTTGAGATTGCCGGGGCTGCCTTGCAGCCCTATCGCGACACAAGGCCGCTCCTACATTGATCGGCGTACGCTGGGCGATTGTAGGAGCGGCCTTGTGTCGCGACAGGGGCGCAACGCGCCCCCGGCAATCTGTCAGGAATGACTCAGCTCGGCATGTTCATCGCCAGCCAGCACATCCTTGTCGGTCTCTTTCAGCAGTTGGCTGGTCACCACCCCTGCGGTCATCGAACCGTTCACGTTCAACGCCGTGCGGCCCATGTCGATCAGCGGCTCCACCGAAATCAGCAACGCCACCAGCTCCACCGGCAAGCCCATGGCCGGCAGCACGATCAGTGCGGCGAAAGTCGCACCGCCACCTACGCCGGCAACACCTGCCGAACTCAGGGTGACGATGGCCACCAGGGTGGCGATCCACAGCGGGTCGAAGGTATCGATGCCCACCGCCGGCGCCACCATCACCGCCAGCATCGCGGGATAGAGCCCGGCGCAGCCGTTCTGGCCAATGGTGGTACCGAACGATGCGCTGAAGCTGGCAATCGACTGCGGTACGCCCAGGCGGCGGGTTTGCGCTTCGATGTTCAGCGGAATGCTGGCGGCGCTGGAGCGGCTGGTGAAGGCGAAGGTCAGTACCGGCCACACCTTGCGGAAGAAGCGCAGCGGGCTCACGCCGGTGGCGGCGAGGATAATGCCGTGCACCACGAACATCAGCGCCAGGCCCAGGTACGACACCACCACGAAGCTGCCCAGCTTGAGGATGTCTTCCATGTTCGAGCTGGCCACCACCTTGGTCATCAGCGCCAGTACGCCATACGGGGTCAGCTTCATCACCACCCGCACCAGGCGCATCACCCAGGCCTGCAGGGTGTCGATGGCCGACAGTGCGCGCTCGCCTTTCTCGGCATCGTCCTTGATCAGCTGCAGCGCGGCCAGGCCCAGGAACACGGCAAAGATCACCACGCTGATGATCGAGGTCGGCTTGGCCCGTGCCAGGTCACCTACCGGGTTGCTGGGGATGAACGACAGCAGCAGTTGCGGGATGTTGAGGTCGGCGACCTTGCCGGCGTAGTCGCTGTGGATAACCTGCATGCGCGCGCTTTCCTGGGCGCCGGCCACCAGGCCTTCGGCGCTGAGGCCGAACAGGTTGGTCAGGACGATGCCGATCAACGCAGCGATGGCGGTGGTCAGCAGCAGGGTGCCGATGCTCAGCACACTGATGCGGCCCAACGACGAGGCATTGTGCAGGCGCGCCACGGCACTGAGGATCGAGGCGAAGATCAGCGGCATGACGATCATCTGCAGCAAGCCGACGTAGCCGTTGCCGACCAGATCGAGCCAGGCGATGGTGGCCTTGAGCACAGGGTGACCAGCGCCATAGACGGTATGCAGGATCAGGCCGAACACCACGCCCAGCACCAGGCCCAGCAATACCTTCTTGGCCAGGCTCCAGTCGGTGCGGCGGGTTTGTGCCAGGCCCAGCAACAGGGCCAGGAACGCCAGCAGGTTAAGGGACAGCGGCAGGTTCATTGAAGCTCCAGCAGAAAAAAGCAGAAGAGGCATCGCCCCTGTGAGCGATTGCGAACGGAAATGCTAACAGCCTGAAAACAAACGAATTTATACCCAAATAGAATTTGTATAGTCGTTTATGGAATAACGATGTGTCGCGGATTGCAATGAACGCGGCGTTTGCAGCTGCATGGAGGTCGTTATCGAGGGCTGCCAGCGCAGGTTGTTGCACTAGCGTTTCTGAGTCATTTCAGGAGATTCGTACATGAAGTTTGCTCCGAAAGCCGTCGCCATCGGCCTGTCCCTGCTGTTCAGTATCGAAACCTTCGCCACCGAGCTCAAGCACTGGCCCGCCGAGGCAGCCAGGCAGCTCGACGGCATGATTGCCGCCAATGCCAACAAGGGTAACTACGCTGTCTTCGACATGGACAACACCAGCTACCGCTACGACCTTGAAGAGGCCTTGCTGCCGTTCATGGAAAACAAGGGCCTGCTGAGCCGCGACAAGCTCGACCCCTCGTTGAAGCTGATGCCGTTCAAGGACACCGCCGAGCATAAGGAAAGCCTGTTCAGCTACTACTACCGGCTGTGCGAAGTGGACGACATGGTCTGCTACCCGTGGGTGGCCCAGGTGTTCTCCGGCTTTACCCTGCAGGAGCTGAAGGTGCAGGTGGATGAGCTGATGGCCTCCGGCAAACCGATCCCGGCCACCTATTACGAAGGGGACCAGGTCAAGGCCATCGAGGTACAACCACCCAAGGTCTTCAAGGGCCAGGCCGAGCTGTACAACAAGCTGATGGAGAACGGTATCGAGGTCTATGTGGTTTCCGCTGCTTCCGAGGAGCTGGTGCGCATGGTCGCGTCGGACCCCAAGTACGGCTACAACGTGAAGCCGCAGAACGTGATTGGCGTGAGCCTGTTGCTGAAGGACCGTGCCAGCGGTCAGTTGACCACCGCACGCAAGCAGATCAGCGTCGGGCACTATGATGCCAAGGCCAACCTGGGGCTGGAGCTGACCCCATACCTGTGGACCCCGGCCACCTGGATGGCAGGCAAGCAGGCGGCGATCCTGACCTATATCGATGAGTGGAAGAAACCGGTGCTGGTGGGGGGCGATACGCCGACCAGTGATGGCTACATGCAGTTTCATGGTGTGGATGTGGGCAAAGGTGGCATCCACTTGTGGATAAACCGCAAGGCCAAGTACATGGACCAGTTGAACGGGATGATTGCCAGGAATGCAGCGGCGCAGGCCAAGGAAGGGCTGCCGGTGACGGCGGACAAGAACTGGGTGATCGTGACGCCGGAGCAGATTCAGTAAGCCATGTGGTGCCTGTGCTGGCCTCCTCGCGGGTAAACCCGCTCCCACCAGGACTCCGCAGCCTTTGAGCCAGGCGCTGTACCTGTGGGAGCGGGTTTACCCGCGAAAGGGCCCTTACAGGCATAAAAAACCGGCGCCCAGGGCGCCGGTTCTTCATTCACACCGTCAGAGCCTCACAGCCCTTCCAGCATCGCCTTGTTACGCACAGCGCCCTTGTCGGCACTGGTCGCCAGCAGGGCGTAGGCCTTCAGCGCGGTGGTCACCTTGCGTGGGCGTACTTCAGCCGGTTTCCAGCCTTTCTTGTCCTGTTCGACACGGCGCTCAGCCAGCTCTTCATCGCTGACCTGCAGGTTGATCGAACGATTCGGGATGTCGATCAGCACCTTGTCGCCGTCGCGCACCAGGCCGATAGCACCGCCAGCGGCAGCTTCCGGCGAGGCGTGGCCGATCGACAGGCCCGAGGTGCCGCCCGAGAAGCGGCCGTCGGTGAGCAGGGCGCAAGCCTTGCCCAGGCCCTTGGACTTCAGGTACGAGGTCGGGTACAGCATTTCCTGCATGCCCGGGCCACCTTTCGGGCCTTCGTAGCGGATGATCACGATGTCGCCGGCCTTCACTTCGTCGGCGAGGATGCCGCGTACGGCGCTGTCCTGGCTCTCGAAGATCTTCGCGGTGCCTTCGAACACCAGGATCGACTCGTCGACACCGGCGGTTTTCACCACGCAGCCATCCAGCGCGATGTTGCCGTACAGCACGGCCAGGCCGCCTTCCTGCGAATAGGCGTGCTCGACACTGCGAATGCAGCCTTCGGCACGATCCAGGTCCAGGCTCGGCCAGCGGGTCGACTGGCTGAATGCCGTCTGGGTCGGAATGCCAGCAGGGCCAGCCTTGAAGAAGGTGTGCACGGCTTCGTCATCGGTCTGGGTGATGTCCCACTTGGCGATGGCTTCTTCCATGCTGCGGCTGTGCACGGTCGGCAGGTCGGTGTGCAGCAGGCCGCCACGGGCCAGCGAGCCGAGGATGCTGAAGATGCCGCCGGCACGGTGCACGTCTTCCATGTGATATTTCTGAATGTTCGGCGCAACCTTGCACAGCTGCGGCACCTTGCGCGACAGGCGGTCGATGTCGCGCAGGTCGAACGCCACCTCGGCTTCCTGGGCGGCAGCCAGCAGGTGCAGGATGGTGTTGGTCGAACCGCCCATGGCGATGTCGAGCATCATGGCGTTCTCGAACGCCTTGAAATTGGCGATGTTGCGCGGCAGTACCGACTCATCGTTTTCGCCGTAGTAGCGCTTGCACAGCTCGACGATGGTGCGGCCGGCAGTGAGGAACAACTGCTCGCGGTCGGCGTGGGTGGCCAGGGTCGAACCGTTGCCCGGCAGGGCCAGGCCCAGGGCTTCGGTCAGGCAGTTCATCGAGTTGGCGGTGAACATGCCGGAGCACGAACCGCAGGTAGGGCAGGCGCTGCGCTCGTATTCGGCGACTTTTTCGTCGGAAGCCGAGGAGTCGGCGGCAATGACCATGGCGTCGACCAGGTCCAGGCCGTGGCTGGCCAGCTTGGTCTTGCCAGCTTCCATCGGGCCGCCGGAGACGAAGATTACGGGGATGTTCAGGCGCAGGGCGGCCATCAGCATGCCGGGGGTGATCTTGTCGCAGTTGGAGATGCACACGATGGCGTCGGCGCAATGGGCGTTGACCATGTACTCCACGGCGTCGGCGATGATCTCGCGGCTTGGCAGCGAGTAGAGCATGCCGTCGTGGCCCATGGCGATGCCGTCATCGACCGCGATGGTGTTGAATTCCTTGGCCACGCCACCGGCGCGTTCGATTTCGCGTGCGACCAGCTGGCCCAGGTCCTTCAGGTGCACGTGGCCCGGGACGAACTGGGTGAACGAGTTGGCGATGGCGATGATCGGTTTCTTGAAATCTTCGTCCTTCATCCCTGTGGCGCGCCACAGGGCACGGGCGCCGGCCATGTTGCGGCCTTGGGTGGAAGTCTTGGAACGATAATCAGGCATGAAACACTCCTGGCGGCTTAATCAGGTCACAAAAAGGGGAGTGAGCTTCTCTTGTCCTTTGTACCGCAGGCCGGTTGCCACTGGCACGGATGGGGCCGAAGACCGCGCGGGATCGCCGCGTGCTTGGGCAGAGCTCATAAACCCGCCGGGGATGACTGGCGATGAATAGGCCGATTCTACACCGCTGGCGCGGCGAGGGAATGCAGATGTGGATAGCTGGCGGGGAGATTGCAGCAGGAAAGGGCCGCTAGGCGGCCCTTTTTAGCGGATATCAGCTGTTTGGCAGCAACCGGCAGGTGATGCTCTTGATGTAGCGGGTTTCGGCAATGGCCGGGTGCACCGGGTGGTCGGGGCCTTGGCCGCCGCGTTCGAGCAACTGCAGGTTGCGGTCCAGGTGACGGGCGCTGGTCAGCAGGATGTTGTGCAGGTCGTCCTCGGGCAGGTGCATCGAGCACGAGGCACTGACCAGGATGCCGTCCTTGGTCAGCATGCGCATGGCCTGTTCGTTCAGGCGGCGGTAGGCCGCTTCGCCGTTCTTCAGGTCTTTCTTGCGCTTGATGAAGGCGGGTGGGTCGGCAATGATCACGTCGAAGCGCTCTTCGGCGGCCTTCAGTTCGCGCAGGGCCTCGAACACATCGCCTTCGATGCAGGTCAGTTTCTCGCTGATGCCGTTCAGCGCGGCGTTACGCTCCACGCCGTCCAGGGCGAAGCCCGAGGCGTCGACGCAGAACACTTCGCTGGCGCCGAAGGCACCGGCTTGCACGCCCCAGCCACCGATGTAGCTGAACAGGTCGAGCACGCGCTTGCCTTTCACGTACGGCGCCAGGCGTGCACGGTTCATGCGGTGGTCGTAGAACCAGCCGGTCTTCTGGCCTTCGCGTACCGGGGCTTCGAATTTGACGCCGTTTTCTTCCAGCGGCACCCAGTCCGGCACCTCGCCATAGACGGTCTCGACATAGCGCTGCAGGCCTTCGGCGTCACGCGCGGAGGAGTCGTTCTTGAACAGGATGCCGCTTGGCTTGAGCACCTGTACCAGGGCTGCAATCACGTCGTCCTTGTGCGCTTCCATGGTGGCGGAGGCCAATTGCACCACGAGGATGTCGAAGAAGCGGTCGACCACCAGGCCTGGCAACAGGTCGGAATCGCCATAGACCAGGCGGTAGCACGGTTGGTCGAACAGGCGCTGGCGCAGCGACAGGGCGACGTTCAGGCGGTGCACCAGCAGCGACTTGTCCAGCGGCAACTTGGCGTCGCGCGACAGCAGGCGGGCGCAGATCAGGTTGTTCGGGCTCAGTGCGACGATACCCAGCGGCTTGCCGTTGGCCGCCTCGAGAACAGCCTGCTGGCCGGCCTGGAAGCCTTGCAGCGGGGTCGCACTGACGTCGACTTCGTTGCTGTAGACCCACAGGTGGCCGGCACGCAGGCGGCGGTCGGCATTGGCTTTGAGGCGTAGGCTGGGCAGGGACATGACGTCGCTCCGGGAAAAAGAGCGGGATTATAGCCTGTTGCCTGGGCACTCGTCCCTTGCAGGAGCAGCCTCGCGTCGGCCATGAGATGACGTCAGGCTGCCAATGCCTTGATCAGCTGCCGGTTGAACGCCGGAATGTCATCGGGCTGGCGGCTGGTGATCAGGTTGCCATCGACCACCACTTCTTCATCCACCCAGTCTCCGCCGGCATTGCGGATGTCGTCCTGCAGGGTCTTGTAGCTGGTCAGCCGCCTGCCCTTGGCCAACCCGCAGGACACCAGCAACCAGCCACCATGACAAATCACCGCCAGCGGCTTGCCAGCCGAATCGTGGCTTTTCACCAGTTTCTGCGCAGCGGGAATCAACCGAATCGTGTCAGAGTTTTGCACGCCACCGGGCAGCACCAGGGCATCGTAGAGGTCCAGGTGGGCGCTTTCGAAGGTTGCGTCCACGGCGAATGCGTCAGCCGGCTGGTCGTGGTTCCAGCCGCGTACCGTTCCCTCTTTGTTGCTGAGGATGTCCACCACCGCGCCGCTCTGTTCCAGGGCCTCGCGGGGGCCTGTCAGTTCCACTTGCTCGAAGCCGTCGGTGACCAGGAAAGCCACTCGCTTGCCGTTCAGTTCTGCACTCATGGGCCTTGCTCCTTTCCTTGATGAATATGAGAAAGAGGCCCGCATGGATAGAGTAAAGTTCCGGCGCAACGATTCAGTGGTTGGTCCCTTTCCGGTCTGGAGGGTTAGAATCGCCGGTCCCAAACGAGTGTGCACGTATGTCCCAAGAACTCAGCGCCGAACAGATCCAGCAAGCCTTGCAAGGCATCACCATCCCGCCGCAACCGCAGATAATGGTCGACCTGCAGTTCGAGCAGTACATGCCTGACCCGGACCTGGAAACCATCGCGAAGCTGATTTCCCAGGACCCGGGCCTCTCGGGCGCCTTGCTCAAGCTGGTCAATTCCCCGCATTTCGGTCTTTCCAACAAGATCGGTTCGATCCAGCGCGCGGTGAACCTGCTGGGCAGCCGTTCGATCATCAACCTGATCAACGCTCAGTCGATCAAGGGTGAGATGACCGACGAGACCATCGTTACCCTCAACCGCTTCTGGGACACTGCCCAGGACGTGGCGATGACCTGTCTGACCCTGGCCAAGCGCACCGGCATCCAGGCGGCGGACGAGGCCTACACCCTGGGCCTGTTCCATGACTGTGGCGTGCCGCTGATGCTCAAGCGCTTCCCCGACTATATGGATGTGCTGGAGGACGCCTATGCCAAGGCCGACGAGGAAACCCGCGTGGTCGACACCGAAAACCGTGTGTTCAACACCAATCATTCTGTGGTCGGCTATTTCACTGCCAAATCCTGGCGGCTGCCCGAGCACCTCAGCGCGGCCATAGCCAACCACCACAACGCCTTGGCTGTGTTCCGCGACGAGAGCTCGCGCAATACCCAGAACCAGCTGAAAAACCTGCTGGCGGTGCTGAAGATGGCCGAGCACATCTGCGCATCGTACCGGGTGCTGGGCAACCAGGCCGTGGACCACGAATGGAATGTGGTCGGCCCGCTGGTGCTCGATTACATCGGCTTGTCGGAATACGATTTCGAGAACCTCAAGCAGAATATTCGCGAGATGGGCGGGCACTGACACATGCCGGAATTGCCAGAAGTAGAAACCACCCGACGCGGTATTGCGCCCCATCTGGAAGGCCAGCGTGTCAGCCGGGTCGTGGTGCGCGACCGGCGCCTGCGCTGGCCGATTCCGGAAGACCTGGATGTGCGACTGTCGGGGCAGCGCATCGTCAGTGTCGAGCGGCGCGCCAAGTATCTGTTGATCAATGCAGAGGTCGGCACCCTGATCAGTCACCTGGGCATGTCGGGCAACCTGCGCCTGGTCGAACTGGGCTTGCCGGCGGCCAAGCATGAGCATGTGGATATCGAGCTGGAGTCGGGGTTGATGCTGCGCTACACCGACCCGCGCCGCTTTGGCGCGATGCTGTGGAGCCTGGACCCGCTCAATCACGAACTGCTGCTGCGCCTGGGGCCTGAACCGCTGACCGACCTGTTCGACGGCGAGCGACTGTTCCAGCTGTCCCGTGGGCGGTCGATGGCGGTCAAGCCGTTCATCATGGACAACGCGGTTGTGGTGGGGGTGGGCAACATCTACGCCACCGAGGCGCTGTTTGCCGCTGGCATCGACCCCCGTCGGGAAGCGGGCGGGATTTCCCGGGCCCGCTACTTGAAGCTGGCGATCGAGATCAAGCGTGTGCTGGCGGCGGCGATCGAACAGGGCGGCACCACGCTACGCGACTTCATCGGTGGCGACGGGCAGCCGGGGTACTTCCAGCAGGAATTGTTCGTGTACGGGCGGGGCGGGCAGCCGTGCAAGGTGTGTGGCACGGAGTTGCGCGAGGTGAAGCTGGGGCAGAGGGCGAGTGTGTATTGCCCGCGTTGCCAGCGCTGAGGCAAGTTACGCGGAAACTTGTAGGAGCGGCCTTGTGTCGCGATGGGCCGCAAAGCGGCCCCGGCAATTTCTGCTGCGGAGCTGAAATTTGGGGGCGCTTCGTACCCCATCGCGACACAAGGCCGCTCCTACAGGTACAGCGTAGGGCTGAGGGGATCAGGCCTTGCCAGTAATCCGGCGGTACTTGGCCATCAGCTCTTCTTCGGTTTCCGGGTGCGCTTCATCCAGCGGGATGCAATCGACCGGGCAGACCTGCTGGCATTGTGGCTCGTCGTAATGGCCCACGCACTGGGTGCACAGGTTAGGGTCGATCACGTAGATCTCTTCGCCTTGGGAGATGGCCTCGTTCGGGCACTCGGGTTCGCAGACGTCGCAGTTGATGCAGTCGTCGGTGATGATCAGGGACATGGGGACTCCGGCCGGGGCTCCGCGCCCGGGCATGTTCAACGCAGTGGGCACAATTGTGCCGCATTCGCGCCCGCAGTGCACGCGGGCGCGATGATCAGCCGCTAAAGGTCATTTCTTGAAGCGTTCGGTCAGCGCCTCGGCCACCACTGGGTGGACGAATTTGCTGATATCACCGCCCAGGGCGGCAATTTCCCTGACCAGGGTCGAGGAAATGAACGAATAACGCTCCGAAGGCGTGAGGAACAGGCTCTCGACGTCGGGGGCCAGTTGCCGGTTCATGTTCGCCAGCTGAAACTCGTACTCGAAGTCGGACACCGCACGCAGGCCACGCAGGAAGACGTTGGCGCCCTGTTCCTTGGCGAAATGCGCCAGCAGGGAGGAGAAGCCGATGACTTCGACATTGGGCAGGTGCTTGGTGACCTCACGGGCGAGCTCCACCCGCTGTTCCAGCGGGAACAGCGGGTTTTTCTTCGGGCTGGCCGCCACCGCGATGATCACGTGGTCGAACAGCCGCGAGGCACGCTCGACCAGGTCGCCATGGCCTTTGGTAATGGGGTCGAAAGTACCCGGGTACAACACTCGGTTCATCGCGTCATCCTGGCTGGAGTGCGTTGGGGAGTCGGATGGTAGCGCAGCGACGGCGCCCCGGCCAAGTCATGCGGCCGGCTGACGGCACTATAGACAGGGGGCCTGTTCCTTGTCATGCACTGTGTGCCAGGCGGGCGACCAGTGCTACGGTGAGCCTGGCACTGATGGCATACACCGACAGTTGCGGGTTGGCGCCGATGCTGGTGGGGAACAGTGAGCCATCGTGAACCGACAGGTTTTCCAGCTGGTGATGGCGGCCCAGGCTGTCGCATACTGCCTGGCGCGGGTCGTCGCCAAGGGCGCAGCCACCCATCACGTGAGCGCTGCCCAGGCGCGTGCGGAACGGCTCCAGGCGCAACTTGTCGATCATGGCCAAGGCGTGTTCCAGGCGGGACGCGGCGTTGGCGTCGCTGTGCACGGGGGTGACCTGGGTGGCACCAGCGGCGAACTGGATCTGCGCCATGCTGCGATAGGCGCGGCGCAGGCCGTCGCGCAGGTAATCGGTGACCGGGTAATCGAGCACCGGTGAGCCATCGCCGCGCAGCTCCACGGTCCCGCCCTGGCTTTGCGGGTGGAAGCCGTCACGCAGCAGCGCCAGCATCACGTGGGTATGTGGCAGCTCGGCCATGCGCTGGGCATTCTCGTGGCCATGCCCGCCCAGCAGCGTGCTGGCCAGGGCCGGGTGCAGCGGTGGCACCTCCAGCTTGTAGCCAATCGGGCCATCGTTGCCGCCTTGCCATTGGAAGTGGTCGCTGTAGATGGACTGTGGGGCGCCGTAGTAGGGGTCGATACGGTCGTTGAAGCGTGCTGCGCTGAAGTTGACCAGGTGCAGGAAGGTGCGTTTGCCCAGGCGTCCATGCGGGTCGGGCGCGTCGGAACGCAGCAGCAAGGCCGGGCTGTTGATGCCGCCACCGGCAAGGATGTAGTGACGCGCGCGAACGCGGACCTGCCGGCCTGTGGCATGTATGCCGTGGCTATCCAGGGCCTGGCATGACAGGCCCTGGATGCGCTCGCCGTTGTGTTCGAAGCGCTCGGCCCGCGCCAGGTACAGCAGCTCGCCGCCCTGTTCGAGGGTGGCGGGAATACGCGTTACCAGCATCGACTGCTTGGCATTCACCGGGCAACCCATGCCGCAGTAGCCCAGGTTCCAGCAGCCGCGCACGTTGCGCGGGATCACCGCCCAGCGGTAGCCCAGCTGTTCGCAGCCACGGCGCAGCACGTCGTTGTTGGCGTTCGGTGGCAGGGCCCAGGGGGTGATGCCCAGTTCCTGCTCGATGCGCTCGAACCAGGGGCGCATTTGCTCCTCGCCCAGGCCGGTCACGTTGTGGGCTGCGGCCCAGTGCGCCAGGGTCTGTGGCGGCGTGCGAAAGCTGGAGGTCCAGTTGACCAGCGTGGTGCCGCCCACGGCGCGGCCCTGGAGGATGGTGATGGCGCCGTCCTTGCTCATGCGGCCCAGGCCTTCCTGGTACAGGCTGGCATAGGCTTCGTTTTCCAGCAGGTGGAAATCGCTGCTGGTCTTCAGCGGGCCTTCTTCGATCAGCAGCACCTTGAAGCCGGCAGTGCTGAGCATTTGCGCGCTGGTAGCGCCGCCGGCCCCGCTGCCGATCACGGCAACGTCGGCTTCCAGCGTGAGGTCGTGCTCCAGGCGCGACGCGTCGTGGGTGATCCAGCCGCTTTCCAGGCCTTGGCGAAACGGGTCGGGTACAGGCATTGGTGCTGCTCTTGTTGTTTTCAGATTTTCGGTGGCCCGGGGTAGCCGCAGGCGGCCCAGGATTCGGGGCGTTCGTACCAGGCCATCTGCAGCAACTGCAACAGCGAGGCGTGGCCCATGCGCAGCAGGTTCAGCGAGCTGTCCTGCCAACGTTGCAGGAAGGCGGTGACCTGTGCCGCGCTGGCTTGTTCCCAGGCGCCCCAGACGCCGGTCAGGGGGCCGCGGGTGAGCGGCAGGTTTAGCACGTCGAACAACTGCCGGGTGAGCTTGAGCATTTCCGGCGACAGCGCCGCCAGCTTGTGGTCGAGACTGTGCAGCACCAGAGTATCGGCAGCCTGCGTGCCGGCCAGTACTACCGGGATCAGCGCGCGCAACATCGGCAGATCGTCGTCCCGCAGTACCCGGTAACCCGTTGCGGCTGTCTGTGCGCTGCAGCCGACCAGGCTGGTACCGGCCAAAAAGACGCTGGCGCCAAGGCTGAAGCGCAACAGTTCGCGGCGGTGCATCTGCCGGCCCTCAGCGGATAAAAAGCTTGAAGACCAGGCGCTGCAAGGCTTTGCCATAAGGCGGGTAGACCAGCCGGGCAGCGTTGAAGCGTTGCTTGGTCAGCACCGCCTTGGCCTTGCTGAAGGTCAGGAAGCCGTCATGGCCATGGTAATGGCCCATGCCTGAAGGCCCGATGCCGCCGAACGGCAAGTCGTCCTGAGCCACGTGCAGCAGGGTGTCGTTCAGGCACACTCCGCCGGAGTGGGTGTGGCGCAGCACCTGCTCCTGTGTGGCGCGGTCATAGCCGAAGTAGTACAGCGCCAGCGGGCGCGGGCGCTGGTTGATGTAGGCCAGTGCCTGCTCGAGGTTGTCGTAGGGAACCAGCGGTAGCAGCGGGCCGAAGATTTCGTCCTGCATCACCTGCATGTCATCGTTCACGCCCAGCAGCAGGTGTGGTGGCAGGCGCCGGCCCTGGCGGGTTTCACCCGGGTACAGGTCAAGTACCTGCGCTCCTTTGGCGTGAGCATCGTCCAGTAAATGCTGCAAGCGCTGCAGTTGGCGCGAGTTGATGATTGCGGTGTAGTCAGGGTTGTCGGCGATGCGCGGGTATAGCCGGCGTACTGCACGCTGGTAGGCGTCGCTGAAGGCCTCCAGGCGCTCGCGTGGCACCAGCACGTAGTCGGGGGCGACGCAGGTCTGGCCGGCGTTTAGGGTCTTGCCGAAGGCAATGCGTTCGGCGGCGCTGTCCAGCGGTACGTCGGCCGAGACTATGGCTGGCGACTTGCCACCCAGCTCCAGGGTGACGGGGGTCAGGTTGTGCGCCGCAGCCAGCATTACCTTGCGCCCCACGCTGGTGGCGCCGGTGAACAACAGGTGATCGAACGGCAGGCGGGCAAAGGCCTGGCCTATCTCGATCTCGCCGAGCACCACGCTGACCAGATCGGTGGGGAACACTTGCTCAAGTAGTTGTTTCAGCGCCAGGCCAGTGGCAGGCGTGGCCTCGCTGAGCTTGAGCATGACCCGATTACCGGCAGCCAGAGCGCAGGTCAGGGGGCCGATGGCAAGGAGCAGCGGGTAATTCCACGGCACGATGATGCCAACCACGCCCAGGGGTTGGTACCGCACATGCGCGCTGGCCGGCTGGAAGGCCAGGCCGACCCTGCGCCGGCTGGCGCGCATCCAGCGCCGCAGGTGTTTTTCGGCGTGGCGCAGGCCTTGCACCGAGGGCAGCAGCTCGGCCAGCAGGGTTTCGTCGGCGCTGCGCCCTTCAAAGTCCTGGCCGATTGCCTCGATCAGTTCGGCCTGGCTGGCCAGCAGGGCTTCCCGCAGGCTTTTCAGCCATTGACGCCGCTGCGCAGCTGGTGGCAGTGGGTTGCCGGCAAAGGCCTGGCGTTGGGTGGCGAACGTCGCCGCAAGGTCGAGGTCGAATTGCACAGGGGGCAAGGCACTGGGCGAGGTCATGGCGGCTCCGAGTCCGAGCAGGAAATCACTAGAGCCTATACTCTAATCTGTACCATGGTGCGAATTTTTCCGCTTTATCGAGCGGTGCACTCCACCGCCAATACGCCGTAAGATGCCCCTTTGTTGAAGGCCCGCAGACTGGGAGCTGAGCATGGCCCCGCGCATGAAGACCCGAGAGCGCATCGTGCAGAACAGCCTGGAGCTGTTCAACCAGCAGGGCGAACGCAGCGTCAGTACCAACCACATTGCCGCGCACATGGAAATTTCGCCCGGCAACCTGTATTACCACTTCCCCAACAAGCAGGCGATCATCGCTTTGCTGTTCAGTCAGTACGAAGAACTGGTGGACAGCTTCCTGCGCCCGCCGCAAGGCCGTTCGGCGACCGTGGAGGACAAGCGCTTCTACCTGAAGGCGCTGCTGGCGGCGATGTGGAACTACCGTTTTCTGCATCGTGACCTGGAGCATCTGCTGGACAGCGACCCGGAGCTGGCCGCACGTTATCGGCGCTTTTCCGAACGCTGCCTGCGTCAGGGCCAGGCGATCTACCGCGGTTTCGTCGAGGCGGGCATCCTGGCCATGACACCAGCCCAGATCGAATCGCTGACCATCAATGCCTGGATCGTATTGACGTCCTGGGTACGTTTTCTCAGCACCACGCGGGAACATTCCGCGCACCTGGGTGAAGAAGCCTTCAAGCGCGGCGTCTACCAGGTACTGGTGCTGGAGCTCGGCTTCGTCACCGACAACGCCCGCAATGCGGTGGACGCCCTTTGCCAGGAATTCCATGTACCGTTCAACCAGGCCCTGGAGCACTAACCCAGGGCCAAAGTGTTATCGATAGTGCCATCGATCAGGAGATTGTCATGCCCCTTGCGCAATTGATCACCCCGCAGCAGTTGGCCGAGCGTCTGGGCTCGCCCAAGTTGGTGATCCTCGACTGCCGCTTTGCCCTCGAGGATGTGGACTATGGCCAACGCAGCTATGCCCAAGGGCATATTGCCGGAGCGCATTTTGCCGACCTGGAGCGTGACCTCAGCGGGCCTGTGAGTAAGGGACGCACCGGGCGCCACCCATTGCCGGATGCGCGCCGGTTGGTCGAGCGCTTGCGTGAGTGGGGGCTGGACGATGACAGCGAGGTGGTGCTGTACGACGACGGCCCAGGCGCTTTTGCCGCCCGTGCCTGGTGGCTGCTGGCCTGGCTGGGCAAGCGCAGCGGTGTAGCGATCCTCGACGGTGGCCTGAAGGCCTGGCATGCGGCGCACCTGCCGCTCAGCCTGGACCCGCCGCTCAAGCGGGAAGGCACCTTCAACGGTGAGCCGGACGGCAAGCTGCTGATCGATGCCGAGCACCTGGCCAAGCGTCTGGGTAACCCAGACCTGACCTTGATCGATGCGCGTGCCTTGCCGCGCTTCCGTGGCGAAGTGGAACCGATCGACCCGGTTGCGGGGCATATTCCGGGGGCGCAGTGCGCGGCGTTTACCGACAACCTTGGGGCTGATGGGCGTTTTCTGCCTTCGGACCAGCTAAAACAGCGCTTTGCTGAAAAGCTCGCCGGGCGTGCACCGGAGCAGTTGGTGGCGTATTGCGGGTCGGGGGTGACGGCGTGTCATAACCTTTTCGCCTTGGCGTTGGCGGGATATCCACTGGGCAAGCTGTATGCCGGGTCGTGGAGCGAGTGGATCAACGATCCGCAGCATGGCGTAGCCACTGGCGATTAAGCAGTACCGACCTCATCGCCGGCAAGCCAGCTCCCACAGGTACATCACTACCCATCGGGCCTGTGCCACACCTGTGGGAGCTGGCTTGCCGGCGATAAGGTCGGTACTGCCAATGAAATCTGCAGCTCCTATTGGCCTTCCACCAACCACTGTGGAATCCGCCGCTCCAGGTAATACCCCGGGTTACGCAGGCTGCCATCGACAAAGCCCACATGGCCGCCGCGGCTGTGCAGTTCGAAGCGGGTCTGCGGCGCCAGTTCGCGGGCTGTTGGCAGGCTGTGGCCGGAGACGAAAGGGTCATCGCTGGAATGGATGATCAGCGTCGGCGTGCGGTTCTGGCCGAGGAAGAAATGGCTCGATGAGCGGCGGTAGTAGTCGTGCGCATCGCGAAAACCGTTCAGCGGTGCGGTGACCTTGCCGTCGAATTCCCAGAACGTGCGCAGGTTGACCAGCGGCCCCAGCCGTTGCAGCGTCGCCAGCCGTTCATGCTGGCCCTTGTCGTGGAAGTGCCGCTGCTTGAGCTGAACATAAGCCAGCATCTCGCGCATGAAATGCGCCTGGTACACCTTTGAAAAGCCCTGGCCGATGCGGTCGGCGCAGTGGTCCAGGCGAAACGGCACCGACACTGCCACCGCAGCCTGCAACTGGCTGGCGACACCGCTTTCGCCAAGGTATTTCAGCAGCACATTGCCCCCCAGCGAATAACCCACCGCATACAACGGCGCCAACGGGCGCTGGGCGCGCAGGTGGCTGACGATTTCGGCCAGGTCTTCGCTGGCACCGGAATGGTAGCTGCGTGGCAGCAGGTTGGGCTCGCCCGAGCAACCGCGCCAGTTCACCGCCACGCTGGCCCAGCCGCGGCCGTGCAGCGCTTGCTGCAAACCTTTGACGTAGGGCGAGTGGGAGGAGCCGGTCAAGCCGTGCAGCACCAGCACCAACGGCGCGTGGGGCTGGTGCGGGCCGTGCCAGTCCAGGTCGATGAAGTCGCCATCGGCCAGCCATAGCCGCTCGCGGTTGCGCTGCAGCTCTGGCAGTTTTCGCCACAATGGCCCCCACAAGGTTTGCAAGTGGGGGTTGGCAAGGCCGAGGGCTGGACGGAACGTTGCGCTGGGGCTGGGCATGTGGGCGACTCATGTTGTGCGTGCCTAGAATGCCATGGAAAAACCCCGATGTACCTGCGCTATTGGTCGTCCTTCATTGTTTCCGGCAGTGGCAGTTGCACTGACTCGGGGCCTAAGGTCACCAGCACTTGCGTCGCGTTGCCCAACCACACCTGCCCGGCTTCACGCAGGTTCGCTGGCGTGAGTGACTGCAGCCTGTCAAGAAAAGTGGCAAGGTGATCGCCTGGCAGCCCTTGGTGGCTGTAAGTCGCAAGTGCTTTGGCCAGTTTGGCGCTGTCTGCAAGGTCGTGATGCAGCTTGGCCGCAATTTCGTTCACAGCGATGTCGCATTCTGCCTGGCTAGGGCCTCGTTCGCGCAGGCACGCGACAATCCCCGACACCAGGGCCGCTGCCGCATCGCGGTACTGCGGGGCGATGTCCCAATGAATTTGCAGCAGGCATGCCGCATCCAGCGGGTTGAGGTCGGAGTAGATGGCGTAGGTCAGGCTGCGCAGGGTTCGCAACTCTTGCGTCAGGCGTGATTCATAGCTGGTGCCAAGTATCACGTTGAGCAGTGTCAAGGCCGGAAATAGCGGGCTGCTTGGCGAAGCTTTCGAGGACAACGTCAACAGTGCCCGGGTGGCGCTGCCGGTGGCGGTCAGGTGCTGCACGAGTGGCGGGTGTTCGGGGAGTGGCGGCGGTGCGGCGGCCGCCCACGCCTGCGGCAGGGCACGGGTGAGTGCGTCGATCAGTTGCTCCGCATCTTCTCGGCTCAGGTCCCCCACCAAGGCAATATCCAGATTGTTCGCCGAGTAAGCCTTCTGGTGGAAGTCCCTGATCTGCTCGACATTGACGGTACCACTGGCTGTCGTGGTGGCGCTGGCAGCGTACGGATGATCACGGAAAACATGAGCCATCGTGGTGTTGGTAAGCCGTATCAGGGGGTGGCTGCCCTGTCGGACCCGGTTGAAAGCCAGCCGCTCCCGGATTTTCGCCACGTCAGGCTCCCTGAAAGCAGGATATGCCAGCATCTGGGTGAACAGCTGCATCACGCTGGCGCGTATCGCGGGCAAGCTCAGGCAGCGGAGTGTGATGACGGCACTGTCATCGGTGATCCTTCTGCTGAGGATGGCCCCGTACCCGGCCAGCTGCTCGGCAAACTGTGCTGCATCGAGCTCCCCGGTCCCTTGGTCGAGGCTGTACAGGGTAACTGCAGCCAGGCCTGGGTTGGCACCGTCAAGCACGTTGCCGGCACGAAAGCGCAAGGCCAGGTCGAACATCGGGCGGTCATGGTCTGCGATGAAGCTGACCTTTGCGCCGCCGGCGGTTTGCCAACACTCGGCGGCGGCTTGCAGGGGCGGTACCTGGCCAAGCTCGATTTCCTTGGCCGATTCCAGGTTGGCCATGGCCTCCAAGGCGGTGTCGGTAGTTGGGCCGTCGCACAGTGTTGGTCGGGTGGTCGTCAAGTTGTCTGGGCTCATGCTTGCACTCCGGGCCGAAGGTAGGTTGTGGTCAGCCGTTCGCGCCCCAGATAGGCAATCGCCACCTGTTGCACTGTCGCACTGTCGAGGTCCCGGATGAGAGGGCAGTCCTCGTCGATCACCGAGACTGGCAAACCGGCGGCGGCAGCGGCGCCCAGCTCGTCTGCCTGGGAGGTGAGCGCGTCAAGGTCGAACAGTCTCCGGGCGAGCATGCGCAACTTGGCGCGCTGCAGCTCTGCTTCCGGCAAGGCAACGCTGCGCAGCGCCTGCACATGCTCGTAAACGGCTTGGGCGGCGTCTTCCGGTGTGGCGTGGGTGGTGTTCACGTAGGCAGAAATTGTCAACAGCGTGTCGCCACGCACCAAGGGCTCGTAGGACACTCGCACGCCTGTAAGCAGGCGCCTGTCCCGTACCAGATTGCTGTACAGCCGGGAGCTGAAACCTACGCCAAGCAAGTCGCAAAGCAGGGTCAGGGCAAGCGATGTCTTGGCGTCGGGGGCTGTTGCTCGGCCTGGAACGTTGAATGACATGAACAGCCCCTCGCGTAACCCTGGCAGGCTTACGGTGTGGCTGCGGGCCTGCAGTTGAGTGTCATGGCGTGGAACAGGCCGGTCGGCGACAGGCGCTTTCGGCACGCCTGCGAAGTAACGCTCCACATGCTGCCGGAGCGTTGGCAGGTCAACGCTGCCGACTACCACAAGCGTTGCGTTGTTGGGCTGATACCAGGACCTGTACCAGGTTCGCAGCGCCGCCAGGTCGATGCTGTCCAGGTCTGCCCGATAACCGAAGCTCGGGCCTGCATAAGGGCTGGTGCCATGGGCCAGAGCGTTATGCTGATCGTATGCCTGTTGGTCGGGCTGGACGTCCAGCTTGAGCCGGCGCTCGTCCTCCACCGCCTTTATCTCCCTTTCCATCTCCGCTTGGCCGAAGGTAGCGGTGCTCATGGCATCGGCCATGATTTCCAGCGCTATGGGCAGGCGGCTGGCTGGTAGCGAGACCTCATAAGAAGTGGCATCCAGGTGGGTGGTGGCATTGGCACTGCCGCCTATGCGTGCAATCACCCGGCTGTATTGGTCGGTGGGCAGTTTGCTGCTGCCTGCGAAGATCAGGTGCTCCAGCACGTGAGACAGGTTCGTGTGGCCGGCAGGCTCATGGCTTGAGCCTATGTGGTACCAGAGCTGGACTGCGGCCAGAGATGTCTTGTGATTTTCTCGCAAGTAAACGGTCAGGCCGTTTTCCAGCGTGAAGTGCTGCAATGGCGAGGTAGTGGTGCAGGACAAGGCGGCAAGCCCTGCAGAGACCTGGCCCAGGTCGGGTGGCGAAGTAGGTGGTGAGGTCATCGCTGAAGTGCTCTGGTTGATGTGAACCCGAACAGCTTCAGCGACAAGGGTGCTGTACCTGCTTTAAATAATTAGCCCCGCTGCCAGAGCGCGTAATGTACCTGGCCGGTCTTTTTCTCTCGATGCAGGCGCCAGTTACCTGGCAGTTGCAAGGTCGACGGTGCGGCCTCGCTTTCGGTGTAGACCCACGCCTGTTCGCGCAACCACTGGTTCTGTTCCAGCAGGTTGCAGGTGTCGGCCAGCAGGTCCTGGTGGAACGGTGGGTCAAGGAACACCACATCGAACTGCTGCTTGGCTGGGCCTTGCAGATAACGCAGGGCGTCGGTCTGCAGGATCTGCCCGCGCGGGCAGCGCAGTATCTCGAGGTTGTTCTTCAGGTTGGCGATGGCCGCCGGGTTGCTGTCCAGCGCGACCGCGTCCTCGGCCCCGCGGGACAGGGCTTCGAGCACCAGGGCGCCGCTGCCGGTGAAGGCGTCCAGCACGCGGGCTCCCTCGATATAGGGTGCCAGCCAGTTGAACAGGGTTTCGCGCACGCGGTCGGGCGTTGGCCGCAGGCCTTCTCCATCCGGCACCGACAGGCGGCGGCTGCGCCATTCGCCGGCGATGATGCGCAGGTGGCCCTGGCCCTTGCTTTGGCCGGGTTGCGGGCGGGCGGGAGG
>NZ_NEJN01000018.1:0-102418 GCF_002113105.1 Pseudomonas sp. B22(2017) | reverse complement strand
TCGCAGCGCAAGGCTGCTCCTACATCTGTTTCGGGCCAGTAACGCCTGTGCCAATGCGCGCGACCGCCTTGTTTGTCCGGCCCGATATCGAGGTGGACGCCAAGGGGCCGCGCGCCTTTGCCTCAGGAATAATTGGCCCGAAACAGATGTAGGAGCAGCCTTGCGCTGCGAAGCGCCGCGCGGGCGGCGCTCAATCCCACAGGCACTGAAAATGTAACGGCAAGCACCTGCAAGCCACTACACCTCACTGCACCCGAACCCGCCAAAACCGCCTCTGCCCCCGCACACCCTCCACCTCCCCCAGCCTCCCCAGCACCAACCGCAACGCCCCCTGCTCCGCCGTGTCATGCATCACCACCCCATGCCGCCGATAACGTTCGACCACCTGCGCATGCGGGTGCCCGAAGCTGTTGTTGCGCCCCCGCGAAATCAGTACCCCGCCCGGCGCCGTGGCGCGGATGAAGGCCTCGCTGGACGAACTGCGGCTGCCGTGATGCGGCGACTGCAACCAGTCGATCCGCGGTGCTTCCGTGGCCGCCAGCCAGGCCCGTTCGGCACCGGCCTCCATGTCTCCCGCCAGCAACAACCGCTCACCCTGCGCCTCGACCAACAACACACAGGAGCGGTCATTGCTGCTCTGCCCATCGGCCCAGCGCCACATCGAAAAGCGCACGCCATCCCACATCCACTGCTCGCCACTTACGCAAGGTTGCAGTTGCAGGTCATCCAGCAATTCGCCGCCGATCACCCGTTCGACCGGCAGGCCACGCATGATTGCGCCAGCACCACCGGCGTGGTCGGCATGGGCGTGGCTGACCAGCATCAGGTCCAGGCTGCCCACCCCCAGCTTGCGCAAGGTCGGCAACACCACCCGCTCGCCCAGGTCGCTCTCGCCCCTGGCCGGCCCGGCGTCGTACAGCAGGTTGTGATGCCGGGTGCGCAAAAGCACTGCCAGCCCCTGGCCGACGTCCAGCTGCCAGACCTCGACCTGGCCGAACGGCACCGTCTCCCGGGGTACCCACAGCGCCAGCAGCATTACGCCACCCAACCCGCGCAGTGGTACGCCACGGGGCATCAAAACCAGCAACGTACCCAGGCACACCAGCAGCCAGGCCCACAACGGCAGAACTGCTGGCAGCCACGCCGACTGCTGTTGCGCCACCAACTCCAGCAGCCGGAAAAGCACATCGAGCAAACCACCCGCCAGCCAGAGCAGCGCCTCCCCTACCCCGCCCAACGGCAGCAGCAAAGTGCCCAGCAATGCCAATGGCAGCACGGCCAGGCTGACCCAGGGCACCGCAACAAGGTTGGCCAGCGGCGCACTCAAGCTCACCGGCAAGCCCGTAGCCAGCAGTACCGGCAGCAAGCCGATCGCAATCACCCATTGCGCCCGCGTCCAGGCCTGCCAGGGCCGCCAGCTGCCCAGGCGGGCACTGAAGCAATAGACAAGCGTGGCCACGGCCGCGAACGACAGCCAGAACCCGGGCAGCAGCGCGGCCAACGGCTCCACCAACAGTACGGCAATCAGCGCCAGCAACAACGGCAAGGTCGCACCCAGTTGGCGAAAACGCAGGCGCCAGAGCAACACCACGGCCAGCATCAGGCAGGCACGCTGCACCGGTACACCGCCACCAGCCAACCAACCGTAGGCCAGTGCCGCAGCCATGGCCAAGCCACACGCCCAGGGCAGCCACGGCAACCGAGCGGGCCACAGCCCCCAACGCGCCAGCCCGGCAACCAGGCCATACAGCAAGCCGGCAACCAGGCCGATGTGCTGGCCAGAGATCACCAACAGGTGCACCGTGCCGGTGGCCTGCAACGTTTGCCAGTCCTCCCGGGCCAGGCCCGCCCCGTCGCCAAGCACCAGCGCCACCAACGCTGCCTGCCGGCCATTGGCCTCGACTGCCAGCAGGCGCTGGCGCAGCGTGTCGCGCCAGCCGCCGACAACCGGCGCCAGCAACTGCCCGGCCTTGACCGTACCGGTCGCACCGACCCGCCGCGCCAGCAATTGCGCCTCACGGTCCGGTCCATGCGGGTTGAGCAGCCCGGCCGGGCGCTGCAAGGTCACCGCCAGCCGCCACTGCTCGCCCGCGCGCAGCGGCGGGCCGTCGAACCAGCTCAGTTGCAGGCGCTGCGGCAGCTCTGCCCGCCGCGAGCGGGCCGCGTCCAGCTCGAAGCGCACACCCTGCGCAGTCCGGGTCGGCAGGCCGACCACCCGGCCCTCAAGCCACAAGGTGCGGCCATCCAGCCCGGTTGCCAGGCGGTCATCCAGCGCCTGCTGCGCAGACCAGCAGGCCCAACACAGGCCCAACAGAAAACAGCCCAGCGGCCACAGACGGGTGAACAGGCCGAGGCCACCGGCTACAGCCAGCAGCACCAGCCATCCGACCGATGGCAATGCGGGAAGAAAGCCCAGGCACAACAGCCCGAGCGCGAGCGCAAACATCCCTGTGCGCATGAAGTAGAGCTCCAGAAGCGAAATCACCTCCTGAGGCATAGCCCAATTGCCGGCAGCGCTTGCTCAACAATTGTCACAAACTCTAAACGAGGCTGAGCGGGAATCAGGGCATACTGCCCGGATCAACGCTCCGGGAGCCTACATGCCGCGCCGACTTTTCAAACGCTACATGCCGGACCCGATCAGTATTCGGGAACACAAGTCCTTACGCTTTTTCGGCAAGTTGCTGCATGACCCGAACCTCTGGCACCTGAACCGCCACTCGGTGGCGAGGGCCATGGGCGTTGGCCTGTTCGCGGCGCTGATCCCGATGCCGGCGCAAATGCTGCTGGCTGCCGCGCTGGCCATTCCGCTGCGCGGCAACCTGCCGATCGCGGTCAGCCTGGTTTGGCTGACCAACCCGCTGACCATGCCACCGGTGTTCTTCGTCACCTACATGACCGGCGCCTGGCTGATGCAGGTACCGCCGCGCACCCTGCCCGACGAGCTGACTTTCCAGTGGATAACCGACCAGCTGTCGACGTTGTGGCAACCTTTCCTGCTCGGCTCGGTAGTGTGTGGTGTGGTGCTGGGCATCCTTGGCTACTTCACCACCATGCTCTACTGGCGCTGGTGGGTGGGCCGGCAGTGGCGTCTGCGCCAATGCCGGTGCAAGGCTTCAGGCACGCATGCCGCGGCCGCTGACCAGCAGGCGAACGCACACCAGGTAGAGCACCGCGGTGGCGACCAGCATGAAGGTAATCGCCGTACCAATGCTGATATCCGACACCCCTAGGATGCCGTAGCGGAACGAGTTGACCATGTGCAGCACCGGGTTGGCCAACGACACGGTCTGCCAGAACGGCGGCAGCAGGTTGATCGAATAGAACACCCCGCCCAGGTACGTCAGCGGCGTCAGCACGAAGGTCGGGATGATCGAGATATCGTCGAAGTTGCGCGCGAACACCGCGTTGACGAAGCCCAGCAGCGAGAAAATGGTTGCGGTCAGCAGTACCACGACCACGGTCACGCCCAGGTGGTGCACCTGCAAATGGGTGAAGAACAGCGACAGGAAGGTCACGATCACGCCCACCGCCAAGCCGCGCAGCACGCCACCCAGCACATAACCGACGAGGATGGTGTGTGGCGAAACCGGCGACACCATCAACTCCTCGATAGAACGCTGGAACTTGCTGCCGAAGAAGCTCGACACCACGTTGCCGTAGGAGTTGGTGATCACCGACATCATGATCAACCCCGGCACGATGTACTCCATGTAGCTGAAGCCACCCATGTCGCCGATCTGCCGACCGATCAGGTTACCGAAGATGACGAAGTACAGAACCATGGTGATCGCTGGCGGCAGCAGGGTCTGCGGCCAGATACGCAGGAAGCGCCGCACTTCGCGGTAGACGATGGTATTCAGGGCGACCCAGTTGGTGCGCAGTTCCACACTCATACGGCCACCTTCGACAGGTTTTTTTCCACCAGGGACACGAACAGCTCCTCGAGTCGGTTGGTCTTGTTGCGCAGGCTCTGCACCTCGATGTTCTGCAGCGCCAGCTGGCCGAACAGCGCAGTGATGCCGATGTCCTTGTCCACCTGCACTTCCAGGGTGTGCGGGGTCAGCAACCGGCACGGGTAGCCCTGCAGCACCGGTGCAGTGGCCAGGTCCTGCCTGAGGTCGAGCACGAAGGTTTCGACATGCAGCTTGCCCAGCAACTGGCGCATGCTGGTGTTCTCGACGATGGTGCCGTGGTCGATGATGCCGATGTTACGGCACAGCTGCTCGGCCTCTTCCAGATAGTGGGTGGTGAGGATGATGGTGATGCCCTTCTGGTTCAGCTCGGTGAGGAAGCTCCACATCGAACGACGCAGTTCGATGTCCACACCGGCGGTGGGCTCGTCGAGAATCAGCAGGCGCGGTTCGTGGATCAGCGCGCGGGCAATCATCAGGCGGCGCTTCATGCCCCCCGACAGCGAACGCGACTGCACGTCACGCTTGTCCCACAGGCCGAGCTGGGTCAGGTACTGCTCGGCACGCTCCTTGGCCACCTTGGGCGGGATGCCGTAGTAACCGGCCTGGGTCACGACGATGTCGAAGGTTTTCTCGAACTGGTTGAAGTTGAACTCCTGCGGCACCACGCCCAGGCAGCGTTTGAGCGCCGACGGCTCGCGGTCCAGGTCGTGGCCGAACACGTTGACCGTGCCGCTGGTCTTGTTCACCAGGGTGGAGAGGATGCCGATGGTGGTGGACTTGCCCGCGCCGTTGGGGCCGAGCAAGGCGAAGAAGTCGCCTTCGGCAACATCCAGATCGATGCCCTTGAGGGCCTGGAAGCCGTTGCCGTAGGTCTTGGTCAGCTGTCGGATGGACAGGGCGGAACTCATAGCGGGTCACTTACCGAGAAAAAGGTGCAGGACACGCCAGGTAAAGGCACTGGCGCAGTGAGTGCGGCCAATGGTGCTTGGCCTGGCCGCACAAGTACAGTCATGTGTATTGATAATGACTATCGAAGTGGCCGTGGTGTTCGATCAGGTCAGCGCAGTCATTACCGCTGCCTGGTAGGCAGGGCGGGCCTTGAGGCGCTCGTACCAGGCCTCCAGGTGACGCATGGCCGGGCGCTCGATGGGCATTTCGAACCAGGCATAGATGAAGCTACCCAGTGGGATGTCGCCCATGCCGATCTGGTCACCGGAAAGGTACGGTTGTTTGGCCAGGGCTTCGTCGGCAATGGCCAGCAACTGGGCGCATTGCTTGTGCGCAGCGTTGATCGCCACCCAGTCGCGCTGGTCTTCCGGGGTGCGCAACAGGCCCCAGAACAGTGGGCGGAACGGCGTGGCGAAGGACGAGGTGGTCCAGTCCATCCACTTGTCCGCCAGGGAGCGCTGACGCGGGTCTTCCAGGTACCAGCCTTGCTCCGCACCGTACTCGGCGCACAGGTAGCGGACGATGGTGTTGGACTCCCACAGGGTCAGGTCGCCGTCTTCCAGCATCGGCACCAGGCCATTGGGGTTGCGCGCGCGGTAGTGCGGCTCGTTGACCACGCCGAAGGCGCCGCCGGCGTCGATCGACTCGAAATCCAGGCCCAGTTCGTGGGCGATCCATAGCGCCTTGCGCACATTGCTCGAATTCTTGCGACCCCAGATCTTCAGCATGGCAACGTCCTAATGAATGCGGAGGTGGTGCAGTCTACTCCAGACTTTCGTCGCCTGTACCGGCCTCTTCGCGGGTAAACCCGCACGGGGTTCTGCACCAGACCTGAGAGTGATGCAGTACCTGTGGGAGATTGCCCAGCCCTTTGGGCTGCGCTTTCGCGCAGAGAACCAATATCGCTCGTCTGACGCGTCCTTTGTAGGAGCAGCCTTGTGCTGCGAAGAGGCCGGTACAGCCAATAGACAGGCTTTGTCAGCCCCGGCCTCTTCGCAGCACAAGGCTGCTCCTACAGAACCTCGCCGAACCAATGAGTCATGTGTTGTTCTATGAGAGCGGGTTCACCCGCGAAGAGGCCGGCACAGACAAACAATGCCCTGAAACTCCCGCCGCCATACCCTGTCACTGTTCTGACCCGGCCATTCTCAGCATTGCGTCTAAGCTGTCTGGGACGGCTTACCCCCTGGTTCCAAGGAGGACCGATTATGTTGCTGTTGTGGTTGGTAGTGCTGGTGATCGGCGCGGCGTACCTCACGCACCGGCGCCTGGCGCCCTTGCAGATTCTTGGCATCATGGCGGCTTATGTACTGCTGATGGGCATTTTCAGCAGTGCTCCCGGCTGGCTGCTGACCCTGATCTGGATAGTGCTGGCCCTGAAAGTCGCCCTGGTGGCGCTGCCGGAATGGCGCCGCAAGGTATTCACCGATCCGGTGTTCAAGTGGTTCCAGCGCACCCTGCCGCCGATGTCGCAGACCGAGCGCGAGGCGATCGACGCCGGCACCGTGTGGTGGGACGGCGAACTGTTCAGCGGCCGTCCCGATTGGCGCACCCTGCTCGCCTACCCGGCTCCACAGCTGACCGAAGAAGAACAGGCATTCATCGACGGCCCGACGGAACAACTGTGCGCCATGGTCAGCGACTGGCAGATCGGCCAGGACATGGACCTGCCGCCCGAAGCCTGGGCGCATATCAAGCAGAATGGCTTCTTCGCCCTGATAATTCCCAAGGAGTACGGCGGCAAAGGCTTTTCGGCATACGCCCACTCCCAGGTGGCGATGAAACTGGCTACCCGCAGCGGCGACCTGGCTTCCACCGTGATGGTGCCCAACTCGCTCGGCCCGGCCGAACTGCTGTTGCATTACGGCACTGACGAACAACGCAACCACTACCTGCCACGCCTGGCGCGTGGCGATGAAATACCCTGCTTCGCCCTCACCGGCCCGCTGGCCGGCTCCGACGCAGGCGCCATGCCTGACACCGGCGTGGTCTGCAAAGGGCAATGGAACGGCGAAGAGGTCATCGGCCTGCGCCTGAACTGGGAAAAGCGCTACATCACCCTCGGGCCCGTCGCCACCCTGCTGGGCCTGGCCTTCAAGGCCTACGACCCGGACCACCTGCTGGGCGAGCAGGAAGAACTGGGTATCAGCCTGGCGCTGATCCCTACCGACACGCCCGGCGTCGAAATCGGCAAACGCCACCTGCCACTGGGCGCCGCGTTCATGAACGGCCCCAACAGCGGCAAGGATGTATTCGTGCCGCTGGATTTCCTCATCGGTGGCCAGGCCATGCTCGGCAAGGGCTGGATGATGCTGATGAACTGCCTGTCGGTAGGCCGCTCCATCTCCCTGCCGGCAGTGGGCACTGGCGCAGCCAAATACACCAGTCTGGTCACCGGCCAGTACGCCAACATCCGCGAACAGTTCAATGTCCCGCTGGCTGCATTCGAAGGTATCCAGGAGTCGCTGGCACGCATCGGCGGCAATGCCTGGCTGATGGACAGCGCGCGGTTGCTGACCGCCAAGGCCGTGGATCTGGGCGAGAAGCCTTCGGTGCTGTCGGCGATCCTCAAGTACCACCTCACCGAGCGTGGCCGCGAGTGCATCCAGCACGCTATGGACGTGCATGGCGGCAAGGCCATCATCATGGGGCCGAACAACTATCTGGGGCGCAACTGGCAAGGTGCGCCGATCTTCATCACCGTCGAGGGGGCGAACATCCTTTCGCGCAACCTGATGATCTTCGGCCAGGGCGCCATCCGCTGCCATCCGTTCGTGCTCAAGGAAATGGCTTTGGCCGGGCGCGAGGACGGTGACCAGGCATTGAGGGAATTCGATGACCTGCTGATGAAACACATCATGTTCGCCGCCGGCAATGCGGCCAGCACACTCATACTCAGCCTGGGGCTGGGGCGACTGGAATCCGTGCCCGGCGATGCCCTGAGCCAAGGCTATTTCCGTGCACTCAACCGCCAGGCAGCGGCCTTCGCCATGCTGGCTGACCTGTCGATGATGTTGCTGGGCGGCGCACTGAAACGCCGCGAACGGCTGAGCGCAAGGCTGGGGGATGTGCTGAGTTACCTGTACCTGGCCAGCGCCGCGCTCAAGCGCTATCACGACCTGGGCTCACCGGAACACATGCAGCCCTTGCTGCGCTGGGCGATGGAAGAAAGCCTGGGCCAGGCGGAAACAGCCCTGGACCGGCTGCTCGACAACTTCCCTAACCGCTTTGTCGGCTGCGCGTTGCGGATACTGGTGTTCCCCTTCGGCCGCCGTCATACCGGGCCGAGCGATGAACTGGATGCAGAGGTGGCGGCGCTGATCGGCCGCAGCAAGGGCGACCCGGCGCTGGAAGAGCTGCTTGCTGGTTGCTTCAGGCCGCAGGGCGAGGGCGACCCGGTGGCAGCGCTGCAACGGGCTTGCGACTTGCTGGATGAAACCGTGCCACTGTACAAGGCACTTCATCAGGCGATCAAGGAGGGCAAGGTGCAGCCGGCACCAGGGCAGTCGCTGATCGATGCGGCAGTCGAGCATGGTGCACTGCAGCCGACCGAGGGGCAACGATTGCGTGAAGCCGAGCAAGCCCGCCGCGCGATCATCGATGTGGACGCCTTCGACAAAACGCAGTTGCTACTGGGGCAGGGCAAGGTACGTTGACCTGCTGATTGCCAGACGCGATTTTGGAGTACAGCGGTCTTGTGTTTCGACGGGGCGCAAAGCGGCCCCGTCTCTTGGGAAATGTCCCACACCTTGGCGACACGTAATACAGCGCGTGTGCCTGAGGGCTGCTCAGGCACTGGGTGGGAACTTGGAAAGCTGAACTTCACAATCTATTTGATGGTTCGCTTTCATATCAGCCTGGAGGAGAGCTGAGCCCGTTTTGGCAATCACCTTCAGGCCCAGGCCTTCGCTGACGAAGTCGCCAACGGAATAGGTTCCCTGCAGATAGCTGTATTGGGTCCGGTCGAGCGACGCTGGCCTGTGAGTGGTCAAGAATGTGATGGATGAGTGCACAACCCAATCGTCTGGGGCCTTTCTATACTTCAACGTAATGGTCGAGGCAGAAGGGATGTCGCTCATCGCAATACCGCTGTTGGTCGCATCAACCGTCTTGTTGGCCCTTTCGCCACTGCCCTCTGCTGGCAAGGTCAGGCCATGGCTGACGTTGGACTCGTGCCAGAAGATGATGGCACCGTTCTGTGCCGGGGTGTTGCCCTTTTCCATGATACGCACCTCGCGTGGAAGATTGAGTGCCCTGAACGCCTATCACCGCCAGCAACGGTGCAGTGTCATTGTGTGGGCTTGAATCTAGATCAATACCCGTGCGTGCGCACCTGGCAGAATTGACAGGTCCATGGTTCGCACGCGGTGCTCGCCGACCATGCCGCATCGGGTAATCACAAGGCGCAATGGAGCGGAGCAGCCACCACCGTCCCCAACCCGCCCTCAACCGGCGTATACTCCGCCCCCGTTTCAACTACCCCGAGGACCGCCCCCATGGCCAACCCCCACCTGGAATACCACCTGCAACTGCTGAACCACCTGCGTACCATTCTGGTGGCTCTGGGTGAAGCCGAGCAGGTACCGGAGGAAAGCCACACCCTGTTTCTCGAGCGTTTCGACGAATTGCTGACCCTGCTACCGCAAGACCCGCTGGAAAGCCAGTACCTGGGCCAGGACCTGATCTGCCAGGTGATCCAGCGCTACCCGCAAATCGCCCACCTGGTGCCACGCGACCTGCTGTGGTTCTTCGGGGGTGACTGCCTGCACTACATGCCCGACGAAGAGCTGGACCTGTACCAGCAGCTGGAAGAACGTCGTTACGAAGCCGAGCAGAGCGGCGAAGCGTTCGACTGGCACCAGCAGAAGCGATTGATGAGCCAAGCTCATGGCGACAATACCCAGCACTGATATGCACAGCACACCACACGCTTGCGAGCGCGCCTTGCAATGTCTCCAATTACCTCACCAAAGGTAGACTTCGCCTACAGCTTCACCCCGCCCCCCTTTCTATCCTGCACGCCGAACAGTTTTTGTCTGTTCGGCCCGTTTTTTCGCCCCCAGGATCAGAAAATGAAAAAAACCCTTCTCGCCATCGCCTTTGGCCTGGCAAGCAGCACAGCATTTGCAGATACAGGCACGATCACCTTCGCCGGCTCGATCAAACCCGGTGGTACCTGCCCTATCGACCTGGTCATCCCAGGAACCGGAACCAGCATCCCCAGGCTTGAAATGGGCAGCCTGCGAGCGGAGGACTTCCCAGCTACAGGTAGCAAGTCCAAGCTGGTTCGTTTCGCCTTGAAGGTCACGCCAGGTGCCGGCTGTGTGGTCGGCACTCAAGATGGCTATGTCACGTACAAGCCCGTTTACGATACAGCAGGTACAAAGCTATATGGCCTTGACAGAATCGACCCGGATGCCGCGAAAGGAATAGCGCTTGCCATCCTGGATAGAGCACAAAACTACGTGGAGCCCAATAAGGAATCCATCGCGTATCCGCTCGACGATACCCTGCCCTCGGAGATGGACTTCTTTGCACACTACGAGTCCACCGCCAACACCGTAGAGCCTGGCCACGCAAACGTCCTGGTCGAATACACGTTCGCGCTCAAGTAGCAACAAGCCCCCAGGCTCGATCAGGGCCTGGGGCGCACGCAACGACCCCTGTAGAGACTCCCCATGCGCCATCCGACTTCAAGCAAGTTCAACCTGACCTCGGCCTATGCCCTGGCCATCTGCATGCTCCTGCTCGCCCCCTTCAGCGCCAATGCCGCCCTGACCATCAGCTCCACCCGTATCATCCAACCCAGTGACCGACAAAGCACCAGCATCGTCGTGGCCAACCCAAGCAACCGGGCCTATGCCGCACAAGCCTGGATCAATACTGAAGCCGATGACAGCACCACTGCGGTCCCCTTGATTGCCTCGCCAGCGCTATTCCGCATCGACCCGGGCAGCGAGCAGACCGTGCAGCTCAACCGCCTGCCGAATGACTTGCCAAAAGACCGCGAGTCACTGTTCTTCTTCAACCTGCAGGAAATCCCGCAAGCCAACGATAAACCTGACAATGTGCTGAACATCGCCCTGCGCACACGCATCAAGGTTTTCTTCCGCCCCAGCCAGCTAAAGGGTCGCCCACAGAATCATCTAAAAAACCTCACTTGGTCCGTGCAATCCATAGACGGCAAGCCGCACCTGGTGGTGGACAACCCTTCTCCCTACTACTTCACCTTCAACCAGCTGACCCTCATCAGCCCCAAGGGCAGCGAAAAAATCGATGCCAGGAAAATGGCCATCCCGCTGGGTAGGCAAACCTATCCGCTGAAAACACTGCCAGCCCAGGGCAACCTGAAGGTCGATTTCACCACCATCAATGACTACGGCGCCATAACGCCAGCAATGTCCAGCCCGGCAAGGCGCTCATGAGCCTGATCAGGCTCTCAGCACAGGGTGATATTCCGGGAAGTCGACCCAATGCGCCCCGTCATCGAAACTCACCTGCACATGCAGGGTGAACTGGGCGTCACGTTTGAGGGTGGCGAGAAACGTCTTCGGCACGGTGACGTCCTGGTTTGCCCCAACGCCCTGACGCACCTGCATTTCGTTTATGGCATGCGCGGTCAGGACATGATGCGGTCCAGCCTCGGCACCGCTCTGCAACACCCCCGTCACCCAGATACTGATGCGCTGCCCAACCGCAATCAATCGCCACGGAGCCAGCTGTACGGGCACCTTGGCCGGTGCACTTGCTAGACTGAAGCCATCGCCGATGACACCTATCAGTTCGATAAGAGGCAGTTTTTCTGTGAGAGCCGTGACTTTGAGATTGCGCGGGGTGGAGGGAAACTCATCGATGCCGTCATCAACCTTGTATGAAACCTTGAGTATCTGGTTACTGTAAGCCAGCAAATTCTTCTCAGGGATCAAGAACCGTTTATCTGTACCCGGCAACACTTCGGATGTTGTGAAATAACCCGCATCACCTGGCTCTCCCCAAATGACGGTCACCCGCTCCTCCGGATAAATCACGGCCTCTTCGGGAACGATGACCACCATCGGAGGCCGGTAGTCATTCAACTGCAACGACAACGCTTCTCCAGAGCCTGTTGCCTGGGGTATTTCAAGCCAAGGCAAGGTCCGGGGAATTGGAGCGGCAGCTATCTGCAACGGCACAGGCCTGGACCGGGCGCTGAGATTGCCCGCGCGGTCACGTATCTGATAGTGGACATAGCGCTCACCATCGCCTCGCGATCTTATATCGTCGCCTTCGATCGGCAGGAAAATCGGCTGAGAAGTGTCCTGCCTGGTAATCGTATATTCGCCAAGCTTGTCATTGGCAAAGGGGCGATCGTCCCAGTAGTAGATAATTACATCGCCTACCGCAACCTTCTGGTAAACAGGTACCTCAGCGAGTAAGCGATCTTCATGTTTTTCCAGATAGCGCGCCGTCACCCCCTCGCGCCCGACTTCCTCATCAAACAGCAAAAGCCCCTCATCGCCGCCGAGTACCGGGGGGACGGTGTCAATCGTAAGGGTCAGCGGACTGGAGTGTGTGACAACACCATTGAACCCATACACTTCATAAGTGACTTCCTGGGTGCCGTGCAGCAGCACTGCTACAGGGGCTTCCACGAAAAGATCGTCCTCGGGAATCTTATCCTCCCAACGCTTTGGCTCACCAACCGCCACTCCGTTCCAGTACAGCGTCAATACCTCTGGAAGACCAGGCATCGGGTTGGACTCTTGCCAGATGGGCACGTCGATCCTCAACGGCCGGCCAAGGGCCGCAACCGGCAACAAATTCAGCTCACCCTCAGGGATGTTCGCGAGCGCCGCCGGCGCAGAAGGAGGGTCGAGCAGGCGCTTGCGAAACAGGCTCGCTAACTTCTTTTGCAGCCAGAACAGAAAGCCCGCGGGTTTGATGTACATATCACCTCCTCTTTGAATCCGACCCACAAAAAAGGAAGGCCGAGGCCTTCCTTCCTTAGTGATCACCAGCTGTACCGGAACCCGACATTAGCCCCCCACGGCTGCTCGATCTTTTCTCCGTTGGCGTAATCGAAATCGGCATGCAGTTGCATGCGCTCGTTCAAACTGATGGCGACACCCATGCCGAATTCGGCGCGCGAGCCCGACAGATCGTTATCGAACCGATTGTCGTTGACCTTGACCTCATTGCTGCCGACGAATTCGTGGGCGTAGGCAAGACGTACGTAGGGCTGCACCTGCCGCCCTTTGCCAAGCTGCACGGTACGCCCCACTGTTGCCCCGGCCTTTCCAAGCAGCGAACGGGTATCGTCACCCTGAGCCTTCAGGCCATTGTCCAGGTGATAATCCTTACCCTGGATCGTGACCATGGCCCATTGGGTGTAGGGCTCGACAAAGTAACCCTGTCCCAGGTCGATGTTGCGCCCGAACTCTGCGGACATGCCCAGGCCCAGGTTGTCATAGTCACCTTTGCTGCGCTGGCCATCACTGAGAGCAACCTTGGCACTGTTATCGAAACGGTTGGCCTTCATCACACCATCGAAGTAGTAGCCACTTTGTGCATCGAGCCAGGTGGCGTAAAGCCCCAGATAATAGCTCTTGATCTCAGCGGAGCTGCCGCGAATCAGGTCCAGGTCAGATGAGCTGTGGCCCGCCATTACACCGGCCAGCCACTGGCCGTCACCGAATGGAAGTGGCGCATCAACCCCGATCGAGAACCCACGCTGCACCTGGCTGTAGGGGCTGCCCGCATTGTCCGAAACCTGGTACTTGTTGCCATAAGCCCTCGCCCATCCCCCTGCCTTGCGATCATCCAGGCGTAATTCGCCCATACGGCTGCGCAAGGTGGTCAATTCACCGTACCAAACGGTGGGCGCGGTATTGAACAGCGCCAGCACCGATGCAGTGCCAGGGCTGATCACTTTACGCGTACCATCAAGGAACCAATCGTTACCACGCTGTACCAACTCGTAGGAAAATGCACCGAGATCCACCGGGCCATTAACCAGAGAGAAGCTGGCATCACCTGCTGCCGCATGCACCAGGTGAAGGGCGTTCTCACTCACGGGGTCCGCACCACTGCTACCCACCAGCAGGCTATGGCTACCGGTAGCGTTGCCTACTTCAAGGAAGTCTGTCGCACCGGTTGTGAAGTCAGCATCCATGATGAAGGTACCGCTACCGGCCAGCGTACCCAGCGTCAAGCGCTGGTACTGCCCTGGCTCACCGAAACGGACCACGCCACCATTCATGGCCAGGCTGCCAACCTGACTGCTCTGTACCATGTTCCAGCGCGCCTGGTTGTTCAAAGTCAAACCGGCCACGTTCTCCAGGTGCCCGGTCAGGCTGGCCTGATTGTCCAGGATCAGGGCCGCACTGGAACCTGCCTCGACCCGTACATCCCCTACCAGGTGGCTATTGTCCACAGTCATGGTGGCCTCGGACCCTCCCACCACTTCAAGCAGGTTACCGTTGCTCGCCACCAGGCTCGAACCACTGGCAACGACGATGTCCGCCTTGGTCGGGCCGATCAGGGAGTGCCCCACGACAATCGCCGAACCATCCTGGCCCTCGACCCGCGAGCCAACCAAGTTGATCCTGGCGGCCCCCGAGAACGTGGGGTCGGCAAGTACCAGCAAGCCGTCAGTGGCGCCAACCACCGAGCTGCCCTGTGCCGAAAGCTCGGCGTTGCCAAACAACTGGGCTGCCGGTGCCGTGCCGTTGCCAACCAGCGTGCTGCCCTGCAGCACCAGACGTGATGCGGCGGACACCAGAGCCCCGGCCCTGCCACCCTCGACATGGCTGTCGGAGACCAAGGCCGAAGCACCTGTGCTGCCATCATGCTGCAAGCGTAAGCCAAAGCGGTCACTGACCACCCGAGAGTTGCCGGCGATGCTGGCAGAGGCGCCCGCCACCAGATCGACACCATCCGCCCGTTGGGCCTCGATCGTGCTGGCTTGCATGTTCAGGTGCGCACCAGTACCGACAGCAACATCATTCATTGAAGCGCCCACCGCATTGAGCCTGGCGTTGGGGTTCAGCCGATAGTTGTCGAGCGGGGTAGTACTGTCTATATCAAGCGTACCCTCGACGGTGGTCACTGCCGATACGCCAGGGGTGACCAAAAGCATCATAGGCGCCATGCAGAGCGCTTGCACTAAAGGGCTCAAAGACAGTTTCCGGCCTTTATTCATTAACTTCAAACCTCGTTCATGTCGGATCATCGTTGCCAAAGGAAAGCGATCACCGACAAGGCTACAAGGGAAATTCCCAAATCTCTGTAGGAAAAATCCTAAGCTCCAAATGAAACCAACGCCGATGCCAAGTTGGTTAGGCACCGCCATATTTCATTCAAGGTCTGAGAGGACAACTACCGGCTGCATTGTGCATGGAAACAACTTGCTCCGCCAACTCTGAATTAACAGTTTTTCCGTCGATAGAAAAACTGTAATAGACACGCCCTCGCCCATAATGAATGGTAGCGTGATAATTATAAATTGGCAGAATATACTCATTATACGGCTGCACACGCCACACCAACTCAGCAAGGTCTGCTTCCGTCAGAGCTATCACCTCGTCTAACACGGTATCGTCAATTTTCTCCTCACCGTTAAGGTTATGCACAGCATACCAATGCATGGTCAATTGGTCGCCTGCCTTCAAACCATAATCACCAAGGCCTTTTATCAATACTCTGATTGCCGGATCCAACGGACTAGGATTGTCATCATCGTACAGGGCTGCGCAGGTCAACCAACCTTCAGGCGGGTTCGCACTGGTATTCCCCCCCAAAAAGGCGGGCGCATCCGGGCGTAGAACAATGGCTTCGACATTGACGATGGTACTTGCAGACTTCGGACGATTGGGCACACCAGGGCGTTCAACCATATAACACACAGGCACACTGCCATTGTTACGCGCTTCGATATAAGCCCAGGGAACATCCACATTTATTTCCGCCCCCAAGTCTTTGGCTGCCAGCGTGTAGTCAATCTCGACGACATGTTCATCATCCCAATAAAAACTGACAATATCGCCCTCTTTGAAAGCCGCATCGATTGTGACTTTCAGCACAGCGTCCTGTTTCTCATCTTCCGGCAGCAATGTATTCAGCGTATCGGAACTTCTGCCAAAAACTTCAGCAAGCGAAAGTTTCGGATTGACTGGGTCTGGCCAGCCAGGGTCAGTGCCTGGATCAGTCGGCCCGATGACCTCCAGGTTCACATCCACATCAATGTCTTTACCGCCCTGCGGCACCGCACCGCGGCGCAGTTCATAACTGACGTTGGTTTCTACGTTGCCCGTGCTCGTAGCGCCATATTGATCCCACAATTGCTTGGGCAGGACCACGAATTCAAGCGGAAACTTGGGAGCGCTACCTATTTCACGCCAGCCGAGCCCCAACGCCCCCCACCTGACCTGCACCCAATCGGTCGATTTCCAGTTGTCAAAGCTCGGAACCTCCACCACTACCCCGGCCCAGGCATCCTCCTGATCAATCAAGCCATCTGCCGCCAACGGCACTGCCGGGTCCTGAAGCCCTGAGGGCAGCGGTCCCACGGCAACACCCACAGCCATCGGCAATGACAGCCTGCTGATATTGCCAGCCTTGTCGACCAGTGCATACAGTACATACACCCCGCCATCCCCCACCGCCTTGATCTCCTCAGCGGGTACCTTCAATGTCTTTGGCAATACATCTATCACATCGGAAGCAACCGGAGATATTGTGGATGGATCTTCCGGAACATGATTCAGCCAGTAAACATAAACCTTATCGCCAACCGCGTACGTGTCATAGTCCGGCAACTCGACCGACACATTGTTAATATTCGCGTCAATAACATCATAGCCCAACGCAGGAAGCGCGACAGGCGTGCTATTACCATAAGGAGGCATACGGTCAAAAATCAGGCTCAGCACTTCAGATTCCGTCGGGTCAGAGCCGTTCCATGGTTTGACCTTGTAGCTAAATAGCTGCGGCCCATCCACCCAACTCTCGACCTTATCTTTATCTATGACTACCGAAAGTGGGAACTTCCCAACATCAGCGCCTGTATACTCTTCACTCGACAGCAATGTAGACACACCGCTCGCGGAGGCATGATAGATTTCCAATACATCAAAAAAACCCGCCGGAGTGCCTTCCAGCAACGGCCACGCCTCGATGCTGAGCAGATTCTTCGTGGCGTCAGTCAAAACAGCGCTGAATACCGTACCATCCCGGGTGTCTGCCAACAGAGTCGGATCTATACCCGGCTTGACCAGCGCCTTGCCTTCCGAGTTCACGGCTCTTGCGCGCCTTACCGTTTGCCGAGTCGACTCAGCTGGTGTATGAATCTTGCTGCTCATTCCGATGGCCCACCCTGTCATGATTGACGTCAATATTAACTTCAAAGCCAATATCACAGGGACTATTCAATCACGCAACGCACACTCGGTGAACTGACAATTTTATCAGTTGACAACAAGTCAACCTGGACATCCAAGATAAGAAAAAGCCTGCGCAAAGGCAGGCTCCGACTACATTGTCGATTTAAAATACCGCTCTTTCGATTACCCGCGTGCTTCAAGCATCCTGCGACGCCAGACGGTCTAACGGGTCATAGCCGTAATTGGCTGTAATACCTTGTGCAGGTACAACCACCTGCGACAGGCGCCCCAGGGCATCATAGGTCAACTGACGCTTCTCTTCGTCAGTTTTCAAATTGCCATCGCCGTCATACTCCAACGGAATGTGTTCCGTTTTCCCATCGGCCCAAATCATGTCAATACCCGTCAACTGTGCCGGATCCGCCTCATTGCCGAACAGGTAAGTAGCGTCAATCTTCCCGCCATTGAAGGTGGTTCGAACCCGGGTGATATTATCGCGGCCATCGAAGCGGAAAAGCTGCTCCTCGATCTTGTTTCCATAGGGGTCGACAGGTACATAGTCAGTTACACCTCGGCAGGTATATTTCCGCAACCTGGCCCTCTCGTCGTATTCGAAGTCTTCGTGGCGCAGTTCCGCATCGCCCTCCTTCAGCGTTTTACTGATGATGCCATCTACCGCGTTGTAGGCTTGTGCCAAAGTCTGAACGGTATCGCCAAAGTCGAAACGTCGCAGGATTTCACGGTCGAAATCGTCATAGAACAGCTCGGTTCGCAGGCTGCGATGTGTCCCGTCCTCATCCTCGGTTTCGGTGAAAATGCTGGCCATCCTGCCCAATGCATCGTAGTCAAAAGTACTGGTGACATTCTCCAGGCTGGTCTGGCGCAACTGCCCTGCCGAGTCGTATTCATAGAACTGGGTCTTGCCAAGCACATCCGTGTACCTCAGCAACCGAGCATCGATGCTGTGCACATAGGCCATCTCATAGAGTTCCTCACCGGTTCGCTGACGCCTTTCCGTTTTCAGTTCGCCAGTGCTGAAATACTCACGCTCAAGCGCTTCGTCGTTCTCGGTGCAGTTAAGCAAACGCGCGTTCTGCTTGTCGTACACGTAGCTCGCGTCGTCACCCGCGAACGTACGACGCAGCGGTTCTTCACTCAATTGCGGCACATATTTGTAGTCGATGCGGTTACCGGCAGGTGTGATCACTACCGCCGGCTGGTGCTGCCCGAGATCATACAACAGAGTGCGCACCCGCCCGCCGGTTACCGACTCGATCATGCGATCCAGGCCATCGAAGGTTTGCGTACCCATCACATAATCCTTGCCATCCGTAACATCTTTCACCTTGATCAACGTCGGCAGATCGCCCTTGGCATGCGGGGCGTAGTCACGGTGCACCACCGATCCATCAGGCAGTATCTGGTCGACAAGCCGATCGTACTCATCGTAAACAGACGACGTTTCATACCCGCGTGCATCCACTTCCCGAACAGTACGCCCCCACCCATCGTAGTAATACCGATGCAAACTCTCGGTTTGTCCCCGGTTATCCACTCGCTCGACATCGACCGGCTGCTCGAACAGGTTCATGCGAGTAATAGTGGTACCACTGCGTAGCAATCGTGACTTGGACTCTCGCCACTCGCGAACAACTGGCCCCAGCCGATCCGGCAAACCGACCGGATCGGTCACTGTGTAGTTGCGTACGCCGTCCGGGCCGATTTCGCAGCTACGCTGGCGCCAATCGTCATACTCGTAACGGGTGGACAATGGCAGGTTCTTCAGCTCCAGCCATTCGTACTGGACCTCTTCCAGCAAATCGCCCAGTTCATCATAATGCGCGGTTTTCCTGAGCCGCGGCGTTGCCCTCGCTTTAGCGGTAGCGCCAAAATCCGGGTCCTGGCGTTCTACCCGCTGAACCCGATTGAGCCCATCCACATAGGTCCAGGTGGTCACCCCCTTCACATCAGTCTCTTCCTGGTAAGCCTGCTGACCATCAGAAGACAGGTAATAGTTGTAGCTGCGCCAAGCTTTGAACTCACCGAACGGGTCGACCGTTTCGCGGATGACACGCCGCAGTTCGTCATACAGATAGGCAATCTGCACCTGATTGTCGTCGTAGTTGAGCATTGGCTCACCGATCAAGAGCGAATGCTGGAGGGTGTTGACCTTCTGCGAATGCCGGCTCGCCCCACCCTTCACATGCGCCTGTTCGCGGGCGAGCAGCGGCTGGCCGTGATCGAACCCGGTCAGGGTTTCAACCGTCTGTACTGCCGGGTGACCTTCGATCGACACCTCGCCATAGACATACTCGGTAAGGGTCTTCTTGCCATTCAGCACTTGTGTCAGCGCCTTCGGCCTGCCATACGCAACTACATCGGTGGGGTCTGCGTAATATTCGATAGTGGTGTGCCACAGTGGCGCTTCATCACGCACCCGGACCTGTTGGTCGTGGTGACGCTGCAGGGTTCCCTTGCCTTGCTCTGCGAGCGACGAAAGCAAGCGGTAGGTGTACAGGTTGCGCAGCGCTTCGGCGCGGCCCTCTCCAACGGCCGGAATAACTTCCTCGGTCTTGATGTGGCGCACGAATTGCTCGGGGTCCTCATGGGCCGGATAATACGTCCATACCGTCGTTTTGCCATTGGCCTCGATCTTTTCCGTCAGGTTGCCATAAAGATCGTAGCGGGTAATTTCCTTCTCTTCCCGGGGGGCGCCCGACAGGCCTTGGCGCCAAGAAGTGATCGTGGTTTCAGCCAACTGGAAATTCGCTGGCTGATCCCCGAATTGCCTGTTCGGTACCTCAGGATAATGGACGGTTTGCGTTTCAATGCAATCGCTTTGCGTAGTGACCTGTTCGATCATCAAATGGAAACGGTTGAACGTGGACTTGACCGTTCGTACCCCTTTGCCGCCTTTGAAATGCGTGGCCGTGGCATTGTAGAGGTACGTCACGTCGGCATTCTTGTACAGGTTGTCCTCACCGTTGTCTTCCCAAGTGATACTTGTGTTGTTACCCAGGAAGTTATTCGAGCTGTAGCTGTAGTCCGTACGCATGTCAGGCTGCTTCGCACCCGGCTTGACCACATGACTTTTTACGCGTGGCAGTGTCCTGCCACCACTGCCGGGAAACTTGTGTCCTGCTTCGTCATAGATGATTTCTTCAGCGCCATTGACAGGCGTCTGCAGTGCTACGAGGCAACGCACCTCGCCCATCACCCTGTACTTGAACTGCCAACGTGCATTATCTTTGGTCGGCAGTATGACCTTCTCCAGTTCACTTCCATTGCGCAGCAGTGTATAACGCGCACGCGCCAGCGTGTCCGGGTTGATATCGATGAATATCCGGTCGCTGAGGGAATAATCGATCTTCAGCAGTTTGCGTCCGGTGTCATCCTCCATCTCGGCCAGGCAGGGCACCCGTTTCGCCGGGATACCTGGCATCGGTGATGGCACCTGCACAATGTCGTACCGCAAGGAAACACCATGCCCGGTCGGTGCCAGTACCTGCGCCGGGAACGCTACCCGTCGGTCCGGCAGCCCTGGCTCGGGAGCAGGAACCGTGTACACCTTGAGCAACTCGATCAAACCTGATTTGTGCGCGACGCGATAACGGGTTTCGCCTTCCACAAGAACATGTTCGAAATGGAAACTATCAATTTTGCGCTCCGGCACCCTACCTTTCCGGCCTGGCCCGTTGTCCACGACCTTGAATTGCTCACCGCTGTGCAGGCTGAGCATCTGGCTATCCAGATCATATTCGCTCAGGCCTAAACGCCAGCCGGCGCCGAACCCCGAGTCTTCCGGGTTCATGGGGTTGAACGTGATGTGTAAAGGCAAGTTGGGGCCGTTCAGGTAGTTGGCCGGCATACCAGGCAGCTCGATAGTCAGGCTATATTGCCCGGTCCGAGAGTCTACGCCACCTTGCACGAAGCTCATGAAGTTGAAAGCATTGGAGTGCACTACAGACTTCGTCGTCATATATATCCCTCAACAGGGCGTGGCTGCCCCTGACCGTAGGGGCAGCCAATACAGTAAAAGAACCAGCACAGTTCACTGTGCCCATCAACATTTCTCAAGCAGATATGATTTCGAAGTGCAAGAAGTTTCGCACATCCGATGAATCGATGGAGCCGTCGTTATTTTTTCGTCCCCACCTGACTTTCAGCGTGTGGGCTGAGCCGTAGTTGTCGATCAACGTGAGTTGCATCGGCTCTCCCAAGCCTTCGCGCCATCGAACGCCATTGTGGTCGTACCAGAACTTCATGTCCGCGACCCGCTCGATCACAAACAACACGGCGCCTTCTGCTGGTATCTCACTTTGCTTGATAACGCGATCCAACGGTGTACCGGCTTGCTGAATTGCCAGCAACTCCAATTCAGCCTGGTACTCCATGCGTCCGCCAACCGGTCGCTGACCGGGAAGAGCACGAGGAAAGTACGCAGTTCCCACGTAACTGCAGAATGCTTCGTCGAGCAGCTCACTTTCCCACTTCGCCATGGAAATCTGGTCGAAGAGTACATCTACAAACCTGCGCCTTATGCCCTTGAGCAGCCAATAGTCAGTTGTATAATGCCAGTAATTATGAATATCCAAGGTGCCATCTTTCCGTTCCTTATCGAACCCACCTTGCTCTCGTATCCGTTTACCTTTGAATACTTCTATATCCGCTTCAGTTAGTGGCTCAACTACTCGCCCCTCAAGTTCTACCTGGCCTCGTTCCTTGCTCTTGTCATATGACCTGTGGACTTGGTTATCATGGCCTCGGAACTCGGCACGGATGTGTGTCACTTCAGCCTGGGTGGTTTGAAGGTAGACCGTTACGCGACGTGTAGCCTGATCATCCTCTAGTACAGTGGAAGGTGCAGCGAGAGCGACTGGGTAATAATCGAAGCGATTGCGAGCTTTATTGCCTACCCACTTTCGACCGTCCGTCTTGAGGCTTTCCGTCCCCACAGGCAGCCAGTCGATCCTTGTCCCATCCCTGTGTGTCAATACCAGCGTGGCCAGTTCGGCATCGCTGATTGGAATAGGAACGGGGCCAACTTCAGTTTCAACCAGGTCAGTCTTGATTTCGATATCAATTCCCACCTGCTGCCTGCCATTAGCCAAGGCGACTTTTCTGGATGTATTGTTCAGGCTGACATAGAAATGCTGCAGGGATATCCAGCGCTGTTTGCTCAGGGCCATTTCCCGAGGCGACCCTGCATGATGCTCGATCACTGCGATACCCGCCTGGCCACCGTAGATACCCGCCACGACACTGGCTTGACCTGTGCTTTGCTCAGGCGCCGTATATTGACCGTTTTCCGCATCAAGTTCGCCTTCGCCATACAGCACCCATCGAGTACTTTGCACGACAGGGTGGTCGTCCCACGCCGTCTCAAGCGTCGTCGCTGCAGGCTCTTCTGGCAACTCAGGCATGGAAAAAGACACTTTGCCATCGGCCGGTAACGTGGATACATGGAAGGGCTGTACCTCCCAGGGTGCAATCTTGTCGAGGATGATCACGGTCGCATAACCTTCCTCCTCCCCCCAGTTCCTGACCCGGATGCGCTGCAGGCGAATCGGTGAGTTATCGGTAGGCGGAGCAGGCGTGAAAAGAGCATGGGGCGTATTCTGATCGCCCTCCGGGTCACGCTGGATGCTACCGAACGCATCGCCCTCGAGCGCCCACTCCAACCTGCCGCCTTCGGATGCAGTCAACCGAACAGGGTCATCCCCTTTCGCCCAGATAACCACCCGCGGGGAAACTGCCAGCTGCTCCGTTGACACCACCAGCAACGACGACCTGGACACCTCCCCATTGCCACTGGCCAAACTACCGGTAATCTTCACCAGGCGTTGCTGCGCCGGGAACGTGTGCACACTGGGAGCGGTGTACTTGGCATCTTCCATCTCGCCAGAATTTTGCGGATGATACACATCGGCCGCCGACCACCGGCTGACAGTGGCCCCAACGTCAAACCGCACCTCATTGCCAGCAGAGACCCTTGCGATATTCGGCAGTAGCTGCCGAGAGTAGCTACTGGCCCTGACATCGCCGAAAACGATCATGTCATGCGGGTTGTGCTCTTCCTGCTCCAGCACGACCTGATAGGCATCGGGCAAAACCAGTTGCTCCAGGGCGACAGACGGACGCGCTTTAGCGATGGGCGCACGCAGACGACTGATCAACAGTGCACTGGCATAGTTGTCCTTGTCAGTCTTGCGCGGCAACAAGTAAGGCAAGGGGCTGCCTGGCTGGCCCGCTTCCACACCCGCGACCAATTGCATCAGTACCAACAGTGCGCCATCATCTACCGGCGATGTACCCCCGCCTCCGCCAGCGGGCGCTTGTTGGGCCACGACCTCGATGCGGCTAGTGGACAATCCGTTACGACCGAATATATCGAATGCTAGCACCGGTATCTGACGGGCCAGCACGCCCTGCTGACGAAGCTGCTCGAGAATGAATTTTCCCATCGCGCTCGCAGCGGTGCTGCTGAAGCCCAAGGTACAGGTAGGGTTGTCGGCCTCGCTCAGGTCGAGCACCACCAAGCTCCTATCGAGGTGCTCGTGCGCCTGCACCTTCAGGCGGCCATAGACTTCGAACTGATAGCCCATGCCCATTTCCAGGGCATGGCTTCTTCTGAGGCGATTGACGTTGCCGATCATGAACGTCGAAGACACACAGTTCCCCGCGATCAGCTCCATCCGCACCCGCACCTGCGGCCCGCTGCCCGACGCGCCCTGGAAAGACAACTGCGTCGGGCCCAGGGTAAGGTTTTCGAAAGCTACCTTTTCAGTCCTGGTGCCAGGGTCAATATAGAACTCACCACTGATAGGCTGCAGCACACCAGAGTCGGTAAATGCCTCCACGAAGTTGCTTTGCAACCCCCTGTTGACTGCGTCCCGGCCAAGCGCCAGTACCGCGCCCCAGCGGCGCATGCTGTCGCCTTTGGCCAACTCATCGAGCAAGTCTTGTTTGGAATTGGCAGACATGATCATGACCTCGCTGCCTGCAGGCGATCGAAAGCCTCATTGACCTCAGCGAAAACCTGGGCTTCCACTTCGGTGTAAGGCATAGGCAGTACGCTGTAATTCCAGGACAGCCCACTCTGCTTGGCAACACCGGCAATAATCACGTAATCGCCCTCGTCCGCCCCTGGCGTGTAAGTACCCTTGGCGTCATCGATTTTCCCGGTGCCCAGAACCTTGTACCACTGCGTTTTCTCGGGTGGAAGAACCTCATCATCTCCCTCCCAGGATGCGACTGTCAGCGTCAGCTTGAGTGCATTACCCACTGCGTCGACCGTCATGGTTGCCGACGGCATGTCCCATGCAGTAATGATATCGATGGTTTCCGTGCGGCCCCCACCACTGACCCGCACCTGGTCCAGTTGCATGAGCCGGTCCTGGCCAGTGCCCGGATCTTTCTGAGGCGCGACATAGATCTTGCACTTCTTGTCCCGAGGGATGACAAGATCGTTGTAATCGGAAGGCTCCGGATCTCGCAAAATACCCTTGAAGTTGGCACTCTTCTCCCATGTCAGCGCCGAATCTACGCTCCCCCCCTCCAGTACATAGCGCTCCGGTTTGTCTTTAGTGAAGTTCGCACTCAGCAGGTTCGGGCTGACCGCCACCGGTTTGGGTACGATGGTCAGTTGGGCACTGCTGCTGTTCTCGCCAGCCGTGGCCGTGACAATGATGTTGCGGAATGTGCCGGGAACCTTGTCCGCTGCGGGTGCCTTGTATATATCCCCCACGATCTCGCCCACCAGTGTTTTATCGGTAGAGCCATCATCGGCAGCCTTGACGGTCCAGGTAACGGTTTCCTCCGGCCAGGGCACCAGCGTCAACTTCTGCTGGCCACCGGCGAGGAGGACCTTGTCAAGCGGATCGATTGCAAAAGATGTGAGCGCAGGGGCCAGGTCACCCAGCAATGAAAGGTCCCCAAAGGTCCAGGAAGTATCAATTACAGGTCGTGTATTGTTGCGGAACAACAAACCATTTAGACGCAGCAGGTCAATAAGCTCAAAGGTGCCATCTAGATGATCAAAAATATCGCTTATAAAAGCTTTGGTCTTCGCTTCGAAGTCAGAAGCCACTCTATCAAAAAGGGCTAGAAATAGCGGATTGGTATCCTTGAGCTTCATGTCACATGAAACCTTTGTTTCGCCTGGCCTCAGGATGAGCTTGCCTCCATCAACCTCGACGGCCACCCGGCAAATGGCCGATATGTTCACGTCTGTTTGCTTTTCAAGACGGAACGGCAAAAGCGAGCCAGCTATCCACTCCAGCCAAGCAATCTCCACATTTCCATAGGTACCGGCATCAGTCCATGTCAACAGAAGAGAGCCTTCCTCCAGTTTAAAACTGAAAATACCCATGGGCTGATTGAAGCTGGCAACGATATTCACATTTCTCATATCACCCAGCTCTTCTTTAAAAGCGTTAGCCATTACACTAACGTTGAACTGGCCGACAACCACAGTCCGCAAAAAGCCTAGATTATCATAAACAAACTCTGGACCTTTGACCTTTACATGCGGCAAAGCCGACATCAACGTGTTCACTGCAGAGCCCATCCAAACCTCATTATGCATACACAAATTCATTGTGTATGCACCACCGTCTCGCGAAGGAAGGAAATAAGGCATATCCTTATCATCGGCTGGAAAATCGCCATTCTTGTCGCCATTGAATGCGACACCGACAATAACCGCTCCCTCTTCCTGTTCTTCCTGCAGTGGACTCGAAACGGCACTCCCCGCTTTGGCCAGCGAATGCGTCCGTACCCTGAAGGACGTTGGGTTAAGGCCACCTTCAATCGGTGCCAGCCTGTTCAATTCCCAAACTTGTTCTCCCCTTTCAGGCTCTTTAAACTTCTCCTCAATCAACTCTCCCAGTTTTGTATTCAGTTCCTCCCACTGACTAACCTCGAAGTAATAACCCTCACTATTGGACAGGTCCAATGTCACCCGGCCATCCTCGCCCACAACTCCACCGCCGCCTTCGTTGAGCTTGATATTCATCTTCACACGTGGCGCGGTCAGGGGGTCAAAGTTGGTGATACCGATCAGACTCGGTTGGCTGGCCCCCTGCTGACGGCTCCACTCGGTCAGTTTGCCACCGAGCACGGGCATGCTCAGCATGGCCATCGAACTACCGATGTTCGCGTTCTCGAACGACAAGACCGGCGCACCGAAAGAAAAGTTGGAAAGACGGGAAATCTTGCCGTTCTCGGTAACTTTTTCACCGGAAACCGGTTCGATCCAAGCCCCTTGCTGCCCGCGTAGAATATGCTCCTGCATCAGCAGCATGTTGGTTTTCGCGCGATCATAGACCAACAAGGCCCCCCAACCTTTTGTACGTGGCGCCTTGCCCATATAAGTCAGATACTCGCTCAGTGTCGGCCTAGCCATGTTAGTTTCCTCGCTGTTTAAAAATCGAATATTCTGGACCGCCCCTATATTCACTCAGTGAACAACCTGTTAGTTGCGCAGCGGCAATGAATAAGGAATGAATTGAAAGAAATGTTCGCCTCCGTTAAAGCTCACCCGAGCGCTCAACGTGAAACGATCATCTATTTTCAATTTTCTAAGATGGTCTTTGGCGAGTAACTCCTTGACCCCATTATTCGCCTCGTCGACCGTGACGGCTTTAGCGTCCCTTACGATGACCCTGACCGGTTGTGACGCCTTGTCCACACCGGACATTTCGATAGTCAGCAACTGACCTGCGGCTACGAATGTCCAAGTATCCAACATCAGCCCAAGCCCCTTCTCGGGCACAGCGGCAAGGGATACTCCGCCGTCATCGAAACCCTCACATCTCACAGATGGGTAAGTAGATGTCGCCAAGGGTTTGATACGCAATTTGTAAGGTTGCGATTGGACGTAGTCGTCGCCTCGCGTCAAACGATAGAAAACATCGAAGCGCTCGGTAAAATCCTTCTCGCCTTTACCCATATTGGCCGGCACATATTCCGGGGGGATCCAGAACCGCAGCGGGTTGGCCGGGGAAGCCGGTTCCTGGGCGATATACTGGCCAAACGGGGTGCGTCCCCACCAATGAACGTGGGGCACTTCTCCTTCTTGCACCTCCGCCGCAGGCACATCGACATAAACACCAGCCGTAGACTCGCCCGCCAGTATGAGACCTCTATTTGCCGCACCATCAGAAGTAGCCTTGGCAACCGTCGGGGCATCAGGAAGACGTGCACGCTGCACATTCACTTCCAGTACTTGCGAGTGCAACGCGGCACCTTGGCGACCATACAGGAAAGAAACACTTACCTTGGAGCTTTGGCTCTCGACGAGTATTTCCTGGTCAACCTGGAAGACGATCGAGTCGGAAGCTCGCGTACTCGGGTCCACACGCAAGGATGGCAGCCACTGCCGCCCCCCGCCCGGGATCGACCACAACATGACGATGTAGTCCGAATCCGCAATGCCAGGATATTCCGGCACCTTGACCACCAAGCCATCAGGGTGTTTGCTGGGATCCAGCGGATCGCCCTCGGTGTACCCGTCAATTGACGGTTTATCGAGATAGCCGGGTAGCGTAGCGTCTGAGTCGACTGTCAGACGCTGTACCGGAGACTCCAGTTGCCCACCGTCGACGAAATCTATGGTGTAGGACGCCAACACGTAGCCCGGGTCGATCCAGTCGAAGAACCCCCTCCCGATCACTTCACTGATGGCTTGTTTATCGAAGTGGGTCTTGCCTACGGTGACCTGCCGTGTCCAGGTCTGATCCTCGGTACCGTCGGATTCATACCCTACGACCCTGAGGGTGACCTTGTCGCCCTCGCGCATGGCTTGATAGCGAGGCACCATTGCTGTCAGCCCGGCCCCAGGCAGCTTGTCTGGCTGGATGATCAGGCCGTGCGACTGAACCAGTTGCAGTACAGACAGCGTTTCACCTAAGCGCGGCCTCAGCCCGATGTAGCAAAACCTGCGCAACGACTCGGCCTCTTCAGACGAGCCAGGTTGAAAGGTGTAGGAATAAAATACCTCTCCGCCGGCAGCGTCGACCAGATATTGGTTCTGGATGCTTACTTCAAGCCCGTCGGGCAGGTCTTTATCCTCGATATAAAAATTACCTACATAGTCGAATGCCTTTCCCGTTGTACCTCGTCCTAACCAACGTACGCGCAACCTGTCGTCTTTCTTCATGCCGTCGTACTGAATCGTCGTGCGCAAGTCATTAGCACCCAACTTGTCCAGGTCAATCTCATTGGACGCAGTCAAGTCAGGAATGCTAGGCGCTGCAAGATCCTCCTTACGGTAACCACTATTTTTGATATCTCGTTCCAGACAATCCACAGAAGAGGATTTCAAAAGCCCAATATTCGGTTGGCCCGGTCGCTCAACCATATCAATACCTCCACTCCATACGCACCTCTCTTCACACCGAGATCAGATACGCAGGTCACAATAAGGGGAACATGGGGGAGTGAAACGCAAGACAGCGTTGCCGTAGCGCCACCCGCTGATATCCGATCACATGCCAGGTCATTTTTAGAGCAGGCCTGTGGCGCAGACAACTAGCAGAATTAACAGGTAGCCGGCAGCGCCACGCTGCTGTGCAGGCAAGGCGCACCTATCAGTTTTACCAGGTGCGCAGGCGTAGTTTTTTTCTTAGCCTTCGAGACAGGCTGAGCGCTTCTGATATTCGTAATGCCTGGGCAGCCCGCTGAAAAGACACGACTTGAAGAACCAGATAAGGCGGGCTTCATGCGCACGCAGAACCACTGCGCATTCAGGTTTTCTTTCTGGGCTACAGCGCGGCCAGCACATTAACCTCTCAGGACCTAACGCCATGGCAACCACATCGAATGCCTTCCATTTTTCCAGCTTCATGCAAAGTAGTGTCGACCCACGCACCGGCTTGTTTACCCAGTCCATTGCCCTGCCACCACTGAACGCCAATGACTTGTGTGGCCCGGATTATCCTGGGCAACTTGATTTCAACCCGATGAATAGTACGAATGCCGGTTTTGGTATTGGTTGGAACCTAAAGAACAGTCGCTTCAACTCCCTCACCGGCATGCTCGATCTTTACACCGGCGAGACATTTAAAGTTCACGATAACGGGCCCGGGCAAAAACCTGTAACTCCTGAAGTAAAGTTGGATAGTTTTCACTTCCAGAACATCAGCAAAGACAACAGGAAGCGCTATCGAATTGCCCACAAGTCTGGGTTGATCGAGATTCTTGAACCACAACGCAGCAACCCCGATATAGCAATAACGGCACGCGTCACCAATGCCTCTGGCCATGGCATCAGGTTCATGTACGACACAGAGAAAGATCACCCACGACTGACCTCGATCACGGACGATACGGGACGCAGTTTGCTCGAAATCGACTATTCGTTAACAGATCAGGTCAGTATCACAAGCAACCCGAAAACCCCCGACAGCGCGCGCTACACGCTGAAGCTGGACAGCGAACAACTCAGAAAAATAATCCTGCCCACCTCGACCGATGAATACTGGGACGTGAATTATCAAAGCCATGAACAAGGCACAGGCAATGAGAAAGTTACACTTTACTTCATAAATCGCATCAAAAACCCAGATGGCGGCGTGGAAACGATAAGGTACAAAGGTGATGGCCACAAATACCCGGGTATCGAGCGCACACTGCCCTGTGTCGAAGAGCATGTGGTCATGCCCGACCGGCTCGATACTAGCACTCACATGCGAACACGTTACCGTTTCTCAAGCAACAACTTCCTTGGCAATAACACTGGCCTTATTTATGGAGATGATGGCACAGATCAACTGTACAGGTACGCCAATTCCCATTATGAATACACTTCGACTGCCGAGCATTATCTCGGCAGTGCTATTCAGCGGACGGTCGTCAGCACATTCAACCGGTTTCATCTGATGACCCTGCAGACCACCACTGAGCAAGGCTGCATCGAAACGATAAGTACGAAGTACCACGAAAAAGAAAACACACAATTCGGCGACCAGCCTGCTTACTTCCAGCTACCACATAAAGTTATAAAAAGCTGGCGCCAGGCTGGCTCATCGGAACCAGGCGATAGCGAAGAAACGACTACCCTCTATGATAATTACGGCAACCTGCTGACAGAGATCAAACCCGACGGCTCGCGTATGGAGCGCACTTACTATCCTGGCACCGAAGACCCGGAAGGCTTCGTTCGCAACCTCATGACCGCCACCATTTACCCGGCCAGCACAGACAATCCAGAAGCACCGAAGGCGCAGGTCGTGAGCAACCTGTATAAATACATCGAACTGCCTGCAATTCCCCAAGCCAACATCGCCCCAGATTTGCCCAACCTGCCAAATTGGCTGGCGCTGCAGCAGGAAGACATGTACGAAGGTCCGGTAGAAGACGGGCGTTTACTCAACAGTAAAAAGCGCCACTACCTCAACAAGCCCGACCTGCCGTTCCTGCATGGTCGACTCGATAAGCAAGTCCTGGAAATCAATGACACTAAAGCTGTCAGCAGCTGGAAGTATGAGAAGGTCAAGGCAGATGATGGCACGCTGAGCTGGGGCCAAAACACCGAAACCTTCACTGACTACACAGGTACCCTGCAGAGAAAGACAACCAGCACCTTTGCCTTGCACACCGGGCAGTTAGTGCTGGAACAGGACGCCAATGGCGTGTTCACACGCTATCGACACGATCTGCTGGGGCGCGTCATCGGGCAAACTGCTAGCCCGGGCACGTCATTTGCCGCTACACACACGACGGTCTATAAGTTCCTTGAGGATGACGGAAAGATACGCGCTGCTGAAGAAATCACAGACAGCAAGGGGGTCATCACCCGCATCGTTTACGACGGCAACCGCCGCCCTATCAAGGAGCAGCGCACAGCCAAGCACCCACTCAGCGGCAACCCCATTACGCGCACCGTATCCCAAATGCGCTATGACTCGGCTGGCCGCCTGGCCAGCGAAACCAGCTTTGACTATCTGCCGGCCAACGATGGGTCACAAACAGAGCGCGTGCTGCAGTTGGTAAACCGCTACGCCTACGATGGCTGGGGACAACGGAGTGACGTTATTCGCCCGGATGGCGTAAGGGAACGCGTCGACACCTCGCCACTCGAGGCCGGTGGGCGACTGGTGACTCGCTGGATCGAAAGCCCGAAGTTGCCAGGCAAGCGTCTGCAGTTGCACATCAGCAAGCTGAACCGTTTCGGCAAGCCGGTCTACGAATACCGACAGGTGGAGGAAAAAGACAGACCTGTATTACAGGTCGGTCGCACCGACTACACCTATGACGGACTTGGCCGCTGCCTCAGCGAAACCGAGACCATCAGAGACCCTGTCGACAGCAGCAGGGTGATCACCCGTACCAACCAGTTCAGATATGACGCGCTGGGAAGAATGTTCAGCAACCAGCGGCCGAACGGAGCGACCTTGTTGCGCGAGTTCGCCAGCCATAGCGTGGGGGAACTGGTTACGCGACTTGAACTGAAAGTGGCTGGCAGTAACACCGGGCAGATCCTGTACCAACGAAACTTCGACGGCCTTGATCGGCTGGTGCGTCTGGCGGTGGGCTCACGGGAGGAATGTTATACCTACAGGGGCACAACTCAACTGGTCGAAACGCGCACGGCGTACAAGCTGGAAATGACCGGCAAAGGCAAGTGCAAGCATATCATCCGCTATGACTACGAGCCGGAACTGACCGAACAACCGAAAAAGCTCACGGCCACAGTGGAAGAACAAGGCCAGTTGCTGAGCACCGAGAACGCCGACTTCGAGTACGACGTCAGCAGCGCGGATATCAACACTGCCAGCAATGCCCTTGGGGTACGCAGTTATATTTACACCGACCAGGGTGACTTGGCAGAGGAACACTGGCAGGAGCACGGCGGCATGCCGTACAGCACGTTCTACCAGCAGTCCTGGCAAGGCCGGCCGCTACAACGCAAGTACAGTGATGGGTTGCCGTGCAATTATGAGTACGACGACCTCGGTCGAATCAGCAGTGTTGTACAAGGCCCACTGAAATCCACCTTGGCGTACAACGACATCGGTTTGCTCAAGTCGACCGAAACCCGCGATACAACCAACCCCATCCCGGAACAACAACCTGTTGCCCTTTGTAATCAGTACTACGATACGTTAGGACGAGAAATCAGCCGCACGCTGAGTGTAAACGGCCAGGAGCAGACTTTCACACAGGTATGGCAGGACGATGACATGCTGCATTCGCGTACACTGGAACGCGGTGGGCGGCGTGTTCGTCACGAAACATTCCAATACGACGAACTTGGCCGTCTGACGAAGTATGACTGCCCGGAAGACATCGCCCGAACCGTCGCGAATGGCCGACAGATCAAGACCCAGATATTCAGTTTCGACGACGTGGACAATATCAAGCGTTGCCGAACGACCTTCATCGATGGCCAACGAGACGATGCAAACTTCACCTATGCCAGCCATGACATTTATCAACTGGACAAGGTCACACACACTTTGCCGCCGGAGGGTTGCCCAGCCGAGCAGTCGTTCGGCTATGACGCACTGGGCAATATGCTCAACGACGAATGTGGTAACAAGCTGTACTACGACACCTTCGGGCGGCTGCAACAAGTGCTGGATGCGGCTGGCACGCTGAAAGCGCGGTATGGCTATGACGGCCATGACCAACTGGTTTATTCCAGTAACGACAACAGTCGGCAGCAGCGACGCTACCTGGGCTATGAAATGGACAGCGTCCTCGAGGACGGACTGCTGACACAGTACCTGCATACTGGCGGCCAACCCCGCGCGGAATTTCAACTGGACGTGGGCGAACAGAACGCGGTGGGGCCTGTCACCTTCCTGCTCACCGACCACACTGGTAGTGTGATTTGCGAAAGCGAAGAGCAAACCACGCGCTATGCATGCTACGCACCGTACGGCGAACAACTGCCTGAGGACAGCGCACAAGAACTGCGCAGCCTGTTGGCGTTCAATGGCGAAGCACGTGAGCGCGCTCTTGGCTGGTTGGGCTGGTTGGGCTGGTACCTGCTGGGTCTTGGGTATAGGGCCTACAACCCACGCCTGATGCGCTTCCATAGCCCAGATTCGCTCCCCCCCGAAGAAACCGGCATCAACCCGTACAGCTATGCCTTGGGTAACCCGGTCTACTGGCAAGACCCTACCGGCCACCGTGGCCAACCGGTGACACATGGCCGCGAAGCGCCGCTGGAGATCATCTCGGATAATAAACCCAAGATACCGTGGTACGTCTGGCTTGGTGTGGCTGCGACCGCCGCCATCTTCGTGGTCTCGGCCATCGCCATGCCATGGACGGCACCGGCTACCCTCGGCATCACGGCCGGCTATGTGGCGGGTGTTGTAGGGGTAGCGTCCAACGGTGTCGCTGCCGTGCTCCAGGGTGTGGGAACTGCAAAGAGGATTGAAAACCCTGAGCTGTCGGATGCGCTGTTCCACATCAGTACAGTGTTCAGCGTCATTGGCATGTATGCCGGCGGCTACGGTTCGGCAGCGACGAGGGCGGCAGTGAAGGCGGCGAAGTCGGCTAGTAGTTCCGCGGTCAACGTTGCGACTAAGGTTGAGGTAATCAATAACTCTGTTAAAAGTCTCAAAATCACGCCTCGCACACCCGTACGGGAAGTGAATTTTACTTCCTCAGCAACCCAAACCACTGCCCCAGGAAGCCCGCCCATTACACCTACGCCTACATCTACACCTACACCTTCGCCAAGGCTAGTAAGCGACGGACCAAGTACCTCAGCGGGCCTTCGTGCCGAAAATGCAACAAAGGCCGCGGCCCGCACTGGAACTAGGGCCCCAGCTCCCCCAGGCACCGGGCTGGGAGATCTAACACTGCTGGATGAACATAACAACTTCTTTTTCGGGAAAATGAAGAACGGAAAGTACGGTGTCGGCCGACTAGGCTAACGCCCATCGCACCGGTTCCCGCAGCTGATAAGCCGCGGGAACCGGCTAGCGGGTCACCTGCTTCGTCATCGACTCCTTCCACCACGACTACTGACTATTCCTACATTCCCGCCCCCTCTTCCCCCCCTACCCTGCCCTCGCCTGTAAACCGTGATCCCGCAGCGCAACCTGCCGTCACGCCACTCCCAATATCGCACCAGGCGCCTAGCACGAGCCCAACGGTGCATCGTCTGACGGCGCCACCCAGGACTCGCTCATGCTCCAGCTCGACCGGCGCAGGCTCATGCCGTTGCGCCCGCGCCTCGCCCCGCTGCCGCCGCTGCTCGGCGGTTGCCTGGCCCTGACCTTGGCCAGCCCGGCACCTGCCGAACAAATCGACATGGCCTTCCAATCTGGCTTCATGCGCCAGGCACCCGGCCAGCCCGCCGAAGCGGGTGCCCTGGCCCTGCGCCACCTAGCCACGCAGGCACGCCTGCCTCCCGGACGCTACCGGGTTAACCTCACGCTCAACTTCGACACCTTACCGGAACAGGAGCTCGACTTCGTCGAAGCCCCCCACGGCGACGGCCTGCAACCCTGCCTCACGGCCGAGTTGCTGCGCAGTCTGAACCTGCGTGAACAAGCGCTGGAGGCTCCCCTGCCCGACACCTCGCAGTGCCTGGACCTGGCGCAGTATCTCCCGCAGGCAACCGCCGAGTTCAACGCCGCACAATTGCACCTGGCTCTGTCGATCCCGCAGATCGCCCTGCGCCAGGACCGTTCGGGCAGCATTCCGGAAGAGCGCTGGAGCAATGGCATCAATGCCGCGTTCATCAACTACCAGGCCTCGGCCCAACACAGCAACCAGCGCGACGGCCGCAGCAGTAATAGCCAGGACCTGTACCTGAACAGTGGTATCAACCTGGGCGCCTGGCGCCTGCGCAGCAAGCAGGCCTTGCGCCAGACGCCCGACGGTGAACGCCAGTGGACACGTAGCGATACCTATGCCCAGCGCGACCTGCCTGGCCTGCAGGCCAACCTGACACTGGGTGAAACCTTCACCAATAGCGAGATGTTCCGTAGCGTGCGCTTCACCGGCGCGCAGCTGGCCTCGGACAGCGGCATGCTGCCCGACACCTTGCAGCAGTATGCGCCGGTAATCCGTGGCGTGGCGCAAAGCCGTGCCAAGGTCGAAGTGCTGCACAATGGCTACCCCATCTACGCTACCTACGTCGCCCCCGGCCCCTACGCCATCGACGACCTCAGCGTAGGGTCCAGCCATGGTGAGCTTGAAGTGGTCATCACCGAAGCCGATGGCCAGGTACGCCGCTTCACCCAACCCTACTCGACCATGGGCAGCCTGTTGCGCGAAGGCATCTGGCGCTACAGCGCCACCGTTGGCCAATATGAAAGTGCGCAGCAGCTGGACAACCCGGTCTTCTGGCAAGCCACCCTGGCCCGTGGCGGTGCCTGGGACACCACTCTGTACGGCGGCCTGCTTTCCAGCGAGTACTACAACGCCAGCGTGCTGGGTCTGGCCCGCGACGTCGGCAACCTGGGAGCACTGTCGTTCGATGTCACCCGTGCTACCAGCGAACTGGGCCATGAACAGGGCAAGGTTCAGGGACACAGCCTTGCCCTGCGCTACGGCAAAAGCTTCCAGACCCGTACCAGCCTGCGCTTCGCCGGCTACCGCTACTCGACCCAGGGTTACCGCGATTTCGACGAGGCCGTGCAACAGCGCAGCAGTAACATCGATTACCTTGGCAACCGACGTAGCCGACTGGAAGCTTCGGTCTACCAGAACGTAGGTGACCGCAGTTCGCTGAGTCTGACCTTCTCCCAGGACACCTACTGGCAAACCAATTACCAGCGCCGCCAGTACCAGTTGCAGTACAACACGCAACTGGGCAAGGTGGGGGTCAACCTGTTCGCCACCCAAGCCCTGGACACCAGCAACCACGCTAGCCGCTCTTTCGGCCTGAGCCTGAACCTGCCGCTGGACTTTCGCCGCCAGCAACAGGCCAGCTTCGACCTGCGCCATGAGAATGGCCACTACAGTGAACGGGCCAGCCTGAACGGCGGCTTGCTGGACAGCCGGCTCAGCTACAACACCGCACTGACCAATGATAACCAAGGGCGCAAGAGCGCCGCGCTGTCCATGGCCTATCAGGGCAGTCAGGCCAGTATTGGCATGGGCTATACCGAAGCCAGCGATTATCGCAGCCTGTCGTTGAATGCCAGTGGCGCCGTGCTGCTGCATGACGAGGGTGTGGCCTTCGGTAGCCATCTGGGGGAAACCATGGCGCTGGTTCATGTACCCGGCGTGCCAGGCGTTGGTGTACAGAACACCCCGGCGGCGCGTACCAATGCCGAAGGCTATGCATTGATCCCGTACCTGCGCCCCTACCGGCTCAATAATCTGGTGCTGCAGACCGACGACCTTTCACCAGAGGTGGTGATTGGCAATGCCAGCCAACAAGTCGTGCCACGGCGCGGTGCGGTGATGAAGGCATCGTTCAATGCCGAGCATGTATCCCGCCTGGTGCTGACGCTGCTACAGGCCAATGGCGCCCCCGTGCCATTCGGTGCCCAGGTAGTCGATGCCGATGGCGTGACGCTAGGGGTCGTCGGCCAGGCAGGCCAGGCCCTGGTGTCGGCGCGCAGGGCCGGTCACCAGCAGATACAGGTGATCTGGGGCGGTGCCGGTGACGACGTCTGCCAACTGAGCATCGACCCGCAAGTCCTCGAACAGGACGGCGGTTACCGCCTGAAAACCTTGAATTGCCCACTTCCCCAGGCGGGCGCAAGCGCAGCCCTGCCTGACGAAAAACCCCAGGAAACTCTTTTATGAAACTGCTCAGACTCACCCTGGACCGCAACCTGTGGCTCGCCGGTTGCAGCCTGGCCCTTGGGTTATGGACGACCGCCGCACAGGCAGGCTGCGCGTTTGATGCGGGCGGCAGCTACATGACCTACGAGCGCGACATGGGCACATTCTGGGTACCACGCGATGCGCCTGTCGGTACCGTCATCGCCCGCGGCGCAATGGACACGACAAACAATGAGGGCGCAGTCATCAATTGCTTCTGGAACGACCTCGACATACCTACCGCCCGCTTGCCCAACACCGCTCCGGTATTTCCTGGCAGCCTGCCACCTATAGATGGCAGGAACGTCGACGGCTATGTCATGCAGACCAATGTGGCGGGGGTGGGCGTGTACTTGGAATTGTTCGACCCTTTCGATGGCAGCGCCCCCAACACCTTTCGCCCGGACCATGGCAGGCCGACCATCCCTTATACCGGCACCATGGCCAGCGCCGGGCCATTCAACCTGAGAATTTCCAGGCTGTACGGCCAGGCATGGCTCATCAAGACAGGCCCGATCGCCTCAGGGACACAACGCATCGACGGTGAACTGTTCCATGGGTCCATCCATCACCTGGGCAAGGTCCTGGAGTATCGCCTGAGAGCGGAAGTCAACCAGGCACAATGCTCGCTGAAAGCCGATGCAGTCAGTGCCGACCCCGTACACTTGGGCGACTACAAGGCCGATGATTTCAAAGGGGTTGGCACAACGACGAAACCCGTCCCCTTCCACATCAACCTCGTTGACTGCAAAGATGCCAGCGCGCCCCTCCCCGGTACCGCCAATGTGTACATAGAGCTGGATGGTATCGATGGTTCGAAACCCACCGTACCCGCGCAAGGGCGCTTCAGCCTGACCAGCGCCTCGGACGCCGACGGGGTCGAAATCCAGTTGCTGCGCGGCGACACAAGCAACCCCATGCCCCTGCAAGCGGAAGTGCGCATGAAGCCCGTGGAAATCGGCATCACCCGCCTGGACTTTTACGCCCGCTACTACCAGAGCTCGCCGATAGTGAAGCCAGGTTCGGCCGAGGGAGCACTGAGCTTTACCGTAAGCTACAAATGACAGGCAAAAAAAAGACCGCAGGGCTAATACCCTGCGGTCTGGATGGCGAAGAAAAACAAACGACAAAAACGAAGAAAGGGACTTGCGTCCCTTTCTTCGTTCTTCGATTTGGAGCGGGAAACGAGACTCGAACTCGCGACCCCGACCTTGGCAAGGTCGTGCTCTACCAACTGAGCTATTCCCGCATTGTGAAACCTTACCGCTATCGGCGTGAAGCGCCTTTAAGACCTTCACCACCACTGCACCGCATAGACGCCACAGTATTTAAACTGGAGCGGGAAACGAGACTCGAACTCGCGACCCCGACCTTGGCAAGGTCGTGCTCTACCAACTGAGCTATTCCCGCAAATGGCGTCCCCTAGGGGACTCGAACCCCTGTTACCGCCGTGAAAGGGCGGTGTCCTAGGCCACTAGACGAAGGGGACACACGACACTTTTCAGTGCACCAGGTTTGAACCTCACGATTCAGCCTGGATTTTCTTTTCCTGCCTCGCCGAAGCGCTGCCGGAGAAACTGGAGCGGGAAACGAGACTCGAACTCGCGACCCCGACCTTGGCAAGGTCGTGCTCTACCAACTGAGCTATTCCCGCAATTTGGCGTCCCCTAGGGGACTCGAACCCCTGTTACCGCCGTGAAAGGGCGGTGTCCTAGGCCACTAGACGAAGGGGACACGCTGCTGGCATTACTGCCTGCTTTCACTCCCTGCCGCGTTTCGCTGTGTGCTTTACGCTGCAAGTGGCGCGCATTCTATGGATGGTTCGGACAGGCGTCAACCCCTTTGTAGAAATTTATTTAAATCAATGACTTCCGGGTGAGTTGGGGTGCAGATGGGGGATGGGGTGCCGATATAGAGAGAAGCAATCCTGTGCCGGCCCTTTCGCGGCTAAAGCCGCTATTCGCCCCCCGGCAAACTCACTACACTCAAAGCTGTAATTCTTCTTCAATGAGGCATTAACGGTGACACCACTTCTGATCACCCTGCTCATCGTGGCGGGTATCGCGTTGCTGATCGTGATCGGCTACCTAAACAATGTGGTCGAGAACGGTAAGCTCGAGCGCGCCCGGATGAAGGTCGAGCTGGCCGACCGCCTGCGCCGCTGTGGCGAAATCACCGAGACCTTCCCCGGCCAGTTCATGACCCCGGCCTTGAAGTTGCTGCTGACCCGCCTGGAGCTCAACCTCAACCAGCGTCAACTGGCGATGGACAAGCACAATGCCGAGATCAAGGCGCGCATCGCCGAACTGGAGAGGCTGATTGCCCTGGGTGCGCAAATCCCGGTGAACAACCCGCCCAACCCGATCCAGACCGAGATCAAGGCCAAGGATGTGCGCTTCCTGCTGGAGGCGTTGCACAACCAGGTGACCCGCGCCGCCCAGGAGGGCTTCCTGCCCACGCCCGAGGCCAAGCAATGGATCAAGGAAATCCGCCATATCCTGGTGCTGCTGCATATCGAGTTCTTCAACAACCTCGGCCAGCAGGCCCTGCAGAAAAACCAGCCAGGCCAGGCGCGCCTGGCCTTCGAGCGCGGCGTGCAGTACCTGCGCAAGCAGCCGGAACCGAAGGTGTATGAAGAGCAGCTGACGTACCTGGAGAAGCTGCTGGCCCGGGCCAACGCCCAGGTGCTGGACCGCATGGCCCCGGCGGAGGACGAGCAGAATGAACTGACCCAGGGGCTCAAGACCGATGAGGAAGAGACCTGGAAGAAGAAGGTGATGTACGACTGATGCTTCAACCTGTACCGGCCTCTTCGCGGCTAAAGCCGCTCCCACAGGGACCGCATCGCCCTCAGGCTTGGTGCGATCCTTGTAGGAGCGGCTTTAGCCGCGAAGAGGCCGGTACAGGCAACAAATATCAGCAGTCGGTCAACTCCAGAAAAATCGCCGCCAACCGCTCCAGCCCCACCTGATCCGCCTCGCTGAAGCGCCCAAGCTTCGGGCTGTCCAGGTCCAGCACACCAATCAACCTGCCCTCCTTCACCAGCGGGATCACCAGCTCGCTGTTGGACGCGCTGTCACAGGCAATGTGCCCCGGGAACGCATGCACGTCCTCTACCCGTTGGGTCTGCCGGGTGGCCGCTGCCGCCCCGCACACGCCTTTGCTGAACGGGATGCGCACGCATGCCACCTGGCCCTGGAACGGGCCCAGCACCAGTTCTTCGTTGCGGTTGAGGTAGAACCCCGCCCAGTTCAGGTCATCCACCTGGTTATAGAGGAACGCCGAAAACTGCGCGGCATTGGCGATGAAGTCACGCTCGTCGGCAAACAGCGCCTGCACTTGCGCCGCCAGCAGGTTGTAGCCGTCGAGGCCGGCGCCACTGGCATTGAGGTCGATCATTTACTTTTGCTCCAGCAATTGCAGCCCGACCCAGTAGCGGGCGAACTGATAGGCACAACGGCCATTACGGTTACCGCGGCCGGTGGCCCAGCGCACGGCGAGGATGTCGAGTTCTTCGCTGCGCTGCCAGGCCAGGCCGGCAGTTTGCGCAAGCTGGCCGATCCAGTGCTCGACCACGTTCAGGAAGTGTTCCTGGGTGAAGGGGTAGAACGACAGCCACAAGCCAAAACGGTCGGACAGGGCAATCTTGTCTTCCACCGCTTCACTGGGGTGCAGCTCGCCGTCCACGCGCTTCCAGTTCTCGTTGTCGCTCTCCTTCTCCGGCACCAAGTGGCGGCGGTTGGAGGTGGCGTACAGCAGCACATTGTCGGGGGCCTGCTCGAGCGAGCCGTCGAGCACGCTCTTGAGCACCCGGTAGTCGCCCTCCCCGGCTTCGAACGACAGGTCGTCGCAGAACAGGATGAAGCGCTGCGGCAGCTTCTGCAGCTGCTCGACTACACGCGGCAGGTCGGCCAGGTGATCACGTTCGATTTCGATCAGGCGCAGGCCGGCACCGGCGTGCTCGGCCAGCAGGGCACGTACCAGCGACGACTTGCCGGTGCCACGCGAGCCCCACAGCAGTGCATGGTTGGCTGGCATGCCGTTGATGAACTGATGGGTGTTGCGGCCCAGCTGGTCACGCTGCAGGTCGACGCCGATCAGGTCGCTGAGGCGAATGTCCAGGCTGACCTCCAGCGGCAGCAGGTAGCCGCTGCGGCCATCGCGCTGCCAGCGCGCGGCCAGGGTGGTGGCCCAGTCGATGTTCGGGCGCTGGGCCGGCAACAGGGGTTCGAGGCGGGCCAGTACCGATTCGGCGCGGTCCAGGAAAGCAATCAAGCGAGCGTCCATGACGACTCCTACGAATTTCAGTTTTTTGGGGCCGCTGCGCGCCCCTTCGCGGGCTTGCCCGCTCCCACAGGTACACTGCAAATCTCGAGAGCAGTGATATACCTGTGGGAGCGGGCAAGCCCGCGAAGGGGCGCAAAGCGGCCCCCGCTTGGCAATCAACTGAAATGAACAGACAGACCCACCAGCAGCCGGGGCTATTCGGCTATGCTTGCGCAGCGCAAGGGACGTGAAACCGGCTCGGGACACATGGATATAAAGTTCACCAATCGCCTGTCATACAAGCAAGCCCGGTTGACAGTCCTGGTCGGCTTCATCCTGGGAACATTGCTCAGTCTCATCCAGATCGGCATCGATTATGCCAGCGAAGACGCGTCCATCAACCGTGAAGTACGCGCCTTGCTGCAAATCAGCCACAACCCGGCCTCGCGCATCGCCTACAACATCGACTCGGAACTGGCGCTGGAGCTGACTCGCGGCCTGCTGGAGTCGCCGGCCATCATCCGTGCGCGGCTGATCGACAACAACGAAACGGTACTGGCCGACGTCGAACGGCCGCGCCTGGAGGACCGCTACCGGCCACTCAGCGACTTCCTGTTCGGCGATCAGCGCCAGTTCAAGGAACGCCTGTATCTGACCCACATGCCCGAGGAAAACCTCGGCACCCTCTACCTGGAGGTGGACACCTACGCCTTCGGCAGCCGCTTTCTCGACCGTGCCGGGATCACCCTGCTCAACGGCTTCGCCCGCAGCCTGGTGCTGACCGGCATCCTCCTGGCGCTGTTCTACATGATGCTGACCAAGCCGCTGGTGACGGTAATTGGCGCGCTCAGCGGCAGCGACCCGCGCAAACCCACGCAAACCCGCCTGCAATGCCCACCCGGACATGAACATGACGAAATCGGCGTACTGGTAAGGGTCGCCAATCAGCAGTTCGTCAGCATGGCCACCGAGATCGATCAGCGGCGCACCGCGGAAAACCGCCTGACCCAGTACCTCAACGAGCTGGAAGATATCGTCTCGGCACGCACCAACGAGCTGAAGGCCAGCAACAGCAGCCTGAGCCAGTCCAACCAGGAGCTGGAAGAAGCCCGCCGCCGGGCGCTGGACATGGCCCAGGCACGCGCTGCCTTCCTCGCCAACATGAGCCACGAAATCCGCACCCCGCTCAACGGCATGCTCGGCATGATCGCCCTCGCCCTGGACAGCCCGCTGCCCAGCGAGCAACGCCAGCAACTGGCGATTGCCCATGACTCGGGCAAGGTGCTGGTGGAGTTGCTCAACGATATTCTCGACCTGTCCAAGTTCGATGCAGGCCAACTGGAGCTGGAGCGCATTCCGTTCGACATGGGCTCGATGGTCGAGGACACTGCCAACCTGCTGTCGCAGAACACCGCGCAAAGCGTGGAGCTGACCTGCCTGATCGCCCGCGACTTCCCCAGCAGCGTGCTTGGCGACCCCACGCGGGTACGGCAGATCGTCAGCAACCTGCTGTCCAACGCCCTCAAGTTCACCCGCTTCGGCCGCGTGGATGTGCGCCTGGCGACCATTGTCGGTGGTGTGCGCCTGGAAGTGCGCGACACCGGCATCGGCATCCCCGAAGAAGCCCAGGCACGGATCTTCCAGCCATTCACCCAGGCCGGCGCCGGCATCACACGCCAGTACGGCGGCACCGGCCTGGGCCTGGCGCTGACACGCAACCTGTGCAAGGCCATGCAGGGCCACCTGCATATCAAGTCCGACCCTGGCTTCGGCAGCCGCTTTACCGCCGAACTGCCACTGGCCGTGCACACCGAGGCCATTGCGCCAGCACCGTTGCACGGGCGCGTGGCGGCGCTGAGCACGGCCGGCAGCGGGCTCGATGAACTATTGCAGGACCTGCTGCCTGCCTGGGGCCTTGCCTACCAGCACCATGACAGTTGCGCGGGGCTCGACGCCACGGCCATCGACCTGCTGATCACCGACAGCCTGGACCACCTGTTCGAACTGCGACCGGCATTGAAAACACCGATCTTGCTGGTGACCGCCTACGGCAACTTCCTGCCCAGCGAACAGTCGGTCGCCCTCGCCCCCCTGCACCAGCTGGCCCGGCCGCTGGCGCGCAACGCCCTGTACCAGACCTTGCGCCGCACCTTGCAGGGCCATGAGCCCGAACACCCGCTGGCGACCCCGGCCATCACCCTGGAACAAGGCCGCGCGCGCATCCTGCTGGTGGAGGACAACCCGGTGAACCAGCTGGTGGCCAAGGGCATGCTGGCCAAGCTCGGCTGCCAGGTACAGCTGGCCACCCAAGGCGCCGAGGCCCTGGAGCTACTGGAACAGGACGAATTCGACCTGGTCCTGATGGACTGCAACATGCCGGTGATGGACGGCTACGAGGCCAGCCGGCGTATCCGCCAAAGCGGTCGCTGGCCCGACCTGCCAATCGTCGCCCTCACCGCCAACGCCATGCCCGAAGAGCGCGAGCGCTGCCGGGCAGCCGGCATGAACGACTACCTGGCCAAGCCGTTCCGCCGTGAAGAGCTGCTGGCGCTGGTCGACCACTGGGTGCCGGTCAACGGCTGAGCAGGCGCTCGATGTCCGCTTCCAGGGCCTGCGGCTTGGTGGTGGGGGCGTAGCGCGTTACCTGGCCAGAGGCCGGGTCGACCAGGAACTTGGTGAAATTCCACTTGATCTTCTGGCTACCCAGAATGCCCGGGGCGCGCTGCTTGAGTTCGACGAACAGCGGGTGGCTGCCGGGGCCGTTGACCTCGACCTTGCGGAACAGCGGGAAGCTCACGCCGAAATTGCGTTCGCAGAACTGGGCAATTTCCCGTGCATCGCCCGGCTCCTGCTTGCCGAACTGGTTGCAGGGGAAGCCCAGCACCACCAGGCCACGCGCGCGATAGGCCTGCCACAGTTGCTCCAGGCCCTTGTACTGCGGGGTAAAGCCGCACTGGCTGGCGGTATTGACCACCAGCAGCGCCTTGCCGGGGAAGTCGCCGAGCTTCTTGTGCTCGCCGCCCAGGGTCACGCAGGGGATGTCCAGTATCGATCCAGCCATGGTCGGGCTCCGGTCAGTCGCGCGGGCGCAGGTCGATGCACACCGAGTTGATGCAGTAGCGCAGGCCGGTCGGTGGCGGGCCATCGGGGAACACGTGGCCTAGGTGCGCATCGCAGCGGGCACAGGTGACTTCGGTGCGGATCATGCCGTGGGAGGTGTCGCGAATCTCGATCATCGCGCTTTCCTCGATGGGTGCGTAGAAGCTCGGCCAGCCGCAGCCGGAATCGAACTTGGTCTGCGCATCGAACAGCGGCAGGCCGCAGCAGATGCAGTGGTAGATGCCGTCGCGGCGCTCGCTGTTGTACTTGCCGCTGAACGGCCGCTCAGTGCCCTTGAGGCGGCACACCTGGTACTGCTCGGGGTCGAGCATCGACCGCCATTGTTCCAGGGTTTTCTCGATCTTTTGCATGTAGGGACCTCGGCAGGCTGAATTTCACAGCGCACCGTCTTTTCCGGGGCGCGGGTGGCACGTATATTAGTTGGCTTCGTGTGCCAGGCGTTCAGTCTGGCACCCGCTTCCTGCCCTTTCAAACCTTTCGGCGGGGCGTAGCGCGTTTTCTCAATCGGGATCCCATCATGCAGTTCAGCAAATCGAACAAGCTCGCCAATGTCTGCTATGACATTCGCGGCCCAGTGCTCAAGCACGCCAAGCGCCTGGAAGAGGAAGGCCACCGCATCCTCAAGCTGAACATCGGCAACCCGGCGCCGTTTGGCTTCGAGGCGCCTGACGAAATCCTCCAGGATGTGATCCGCAACCTGCCCACCGCGCAGGGCTACAGCGACTCCAAGGGCCTGTTCAGCGCGCGCAAGGCGGTGATGCAGTACTGCCAGCAGAAGCAGATCGAAGGTGTCGGCATCGAGGACATCTACCTGGGTAACGGCGTGTCCGAGCTGATCGTGATGTCGATGCAGGCGCTGCTCAACAACGGCGATGAAGTGCTGATCCCTGCCCCCGACTACCCGCTGTGGACCGCCGCCGTGAGCCTGGCCGGCGGCAAGCCGGTGCACTACCTGTGCGACGAGCAGGCCGACTGGTTCCCCGACCTTGAGGACATCAAGGCCAAGATCACCTCGAACACCAAGGCCCTGGTAATCATCAACCCGAACAACCCGACCGGCGCGGTGTACTCCAAAGAGCTGCTGCTGGGCATGCTGGAACTGGCCCGCCAGCACAACCTGGTGGTGTTCTCCGACGAGATCTACGACAAGATCCTGTACGACGAAGCCGTGCACATCAGCACCGCCTCGCTGGCCCCCGACCTGCTGTGCCTGACCTTCAACGGCCTGTCCAAGTCGTACCGTGTGGCGGGCTTCCGCTCCGGCTGGTTGATCATCTCCGGGCCCAAGCACCACGCGCAAAGCTACATCGAAGGCATCGACATGCTGGCCAACATGCGCCTGTGCGCCAACGTGCCGGCCCAGCATGCCATCCAGACCGCGCTGGGCGGCTACCAGAGCATCAACGACCTGGTGCTGCCACCGGGCCGCCTGCTGGAGCAGCGCAACCGCACCTACGAGTTGCTGAACGACATCCCGGGCGTTAGCTGCGTGAAGCCGATGGGTGCGCTGTATGCATTCCCGAAGATCGACCCGAAGGTTTGCCCGATCCACAACGACGAGAAGTTCGTGCTCGACCTGCTGCTGTCGGAGAAGCTGCTGATCGTTCAAGGTACGGCGTTCAACTGGCCGTGGCCGGACCACTTCCGCGTGGTCACCTTGCCGCGGGTGGATGACCTGGAGGCGGCGATTGGCCGGATCGGGAATTTCCTGAAAGGTTATTCGCAGTAAGTGATGGCCTCTTCGCAGCGCAAGGCTGCTCCTACAGGAGAACGCATGCCCCTGTAGGAGCAGCCTTGCGCTGCGAATGGGCTGTAAAGCAGCCCCAAAAACCCCACAGGATGTTTCTTACATCCTGCAACGCTCTATCCCACAGCCCCTGCGCCATCCTCTGCCATACTCCGCCGTACACAGTTTGAAATAGTCGCCCGATTGAATCGGCACGGCCGGCCCCTTATATACCCCGCAGTAAGCGACAACTCATCCGTCAGGAGAACGTAACAACCATGATGCGCATTCTGTTGTTTGTAGCCACCAACCTCGCGGTGGTGCTGGTTGCAAGCATTACCCTGAGCCTGTTCGGTTTCAACGGGTTCATGGCCGCCAACGGGGTCGACCTGAACCTCAGCAGCCTGCTGGTGTTCTGCGCCGTGTTCGGCTTTGCCGGCTCCCTCGTTTCGCTGTTCATCTCCAAGTGGATGGCGAAGATGACCACCGGTACCCAGATCATCAGCCAGCCGCGCACCCGCCACGAGCAGTGGCTGCTGCAAACGGTCGAAGAGCTGTCCCGTGAAGCGGGCATCAAGATGCCCGAGGTGGGTATCTTCCCGGCGTACGAGGCCAACGCCTTCGCCACCGGCTGGAACCGCAACGACGCGCTGGTCGCCGTGTCCCAGGGCCTGCTGGAGCGTTTCTCGCCCGATGAAGTACGCGCAGTGCTGGCCCACGAGATCGGCCACGTGGCCAATGGCGACATGGTCACCCTGGCGCTGGTGCAAGGCGTGGTGAACACCTTCGTGATGTTCTTCGCACGCATCATCGGCAACTTCGTCGACAAGGTGATCTTCAAGAACGAAGAAGGCCAGGGCATTGCCTACTACGTGGCGACCATCGTTGCCGAGCTGATCCTGGGCATTCTGGCCAGCATGATCGTGATGTGGTTCTCGCGCCGCCGCGAATACCGCGCCGACGAAGCCGGTGCACAGCTGGCCGGTACCGCGGCGATGATCGGTGCGCTGCAGCGCCTGCGCGTGGAGCAAGGCCTGCCGGTGCACATGCCCGACACCATGAAGGCCTTCGGCATCAATGGTGGCCTGAAGCATGGCCTGGCCGGGCTGTTGATGAGCCACCCGCCGCTGGAAGACCGTATCGAGGCCCTGCGCCGTCGCGGTTGATCCAACCGGTAAAACAAAAGGGCGACTTCGGTCGCCCTTTTTTGTACACCTGTCAGCGGCTGACCCGGTAAACCCGCTCCAACAAACTCGATACCCCGGCCTGCGAAAACTTCGGGCTTTCTTCAATCACCTCCACAGCGTCCAGCTCATCCACCTGCCACCCGGTAAACCCCTGCCGCAGCTCTTCATCCCCGACCGAAAACGGCGGTCCGTCCAGCAAAGCCTGGTCATAATCCAGAGTCACCACCAACCCCTGGCAACACGCTAGCAGCAAGCCCGACAACAGCTGCATGTAAGCCACACGCATCTGCGGCGGCAAGGCAATCAACGCCGCCCGGTCATACAGCCCCGCGCAATCGCCAATATCCTCGACCTTCAACGCAAAGAAATCCCCACACCAGAGCTCAACGTCACCACTGCGCCAAACTTCGAAAACCCCGCGCTGTTGCACCTCGGCTTCAAGCCCATGCTCACGGAAGAATGCCTCCACCGCTTGCCGCGACAACTCTACGCCCAACACGCGATACCCCTGCCCGGCCAGCCAGGCCAGGTCCAGGCTCTTGCCGCACAACGGCACCAGCACGCGGCTGCCCGGCGCCAGGCCAAGCGTTGGCCAGTACCTCTGCAGATAGGGATTCACCTGCGCCTGGTGAAAGCCGATCTGGTTGTCGGCCCACCGCTGCTGCCAGAACGCTGGCTCCATGATCACTCCTGATTTTTAGATGGTTTGTCGGTAAAAGTTGGTTTGGATTTCGATCTGTAGTTGATCGAAGATGATTGCATCTTAACCGTCAGGACCCCGCCATGCTGCCCAGCCTGTTCATTTCCCATGGTTCTCCCATGCTTGCCCTGCAACCCGGCGCCAGCGGGCCTGCGCTGGCAGGGCTTGTCAACGCCCTGCCCCGGCCGAAAGCGATCGTGGTGGTGTCGGCGCACTGGGAAAGCCGCGAACTGCTGGTTACCGGCAGCGCACGACCAGAGACCTGGCATGACTTTTACGGTTTCCCACCGGCGCTGTATGCGGTGCAGTACCCGGCACCGGGCGACCCCACACTTGCCGGCCAGGTCAGTGAACTGCTGCAGGCTGCCGGGCTGCCTGCCCGGCTGGACGCGCAGCGGCCGTTCGACCACGGCGCCTGGGTACCTCTGTCGCTGATGTACCCGGATGCGAATATTCCGGTGGTGCAGGTTTCACTGCCCAGCCACATGGGGCCGGCGCTGCAGGTCAAGGTAGGCCAGGCGTTGGCGGGTTTGCGCGACCAGGGCGTGCTGCTGATCGGCTCGGGCAGCATTACCCACAACCTGGGCGAACTGGACTGGCATGCCGGGCCGGATGTGATCGAGCCATGGGCACTGGCGTTCAGGGATTGGGTGGTGGAAAAGCTTCGGGCGAATGACCAGGAAGCGTTGCTGGGTTATCGGCAACAGGCGCCGTTTGCGGTGCGTAACCATCCCAGTGATGAGCATTTCCTGCCGCTGTTCTTTGCCCAGGGGGCTGGCGGCAAGTTCGGGGTGGTGCACCAAGGGTTTACCTTGGGGGCGTTGGGGATGGACATTTATCGGTTCGACTGAAGGGCCTCTTTGCGGGCTTGCCCGCTCCCACAGGTCCTCCACAGGCCTTGAGAGCTGTGATGCACCTGTGGGAGCGGGCAAGCCCGCGAAGAGGCCGGCACAGGCAAAAAAAATCCCCAGCCAAAGCCGGGGATTTTTTCATTGCGCCAGGATCAATCCTCGCGGTAGCGACGCAGCTTCAGCTGCTTGCCAGCCACGCGGGTGTCCTTGAGCTTGGACAGCAGCTTCTCCAAGCCATCTTCCGGCAGCTCGACCAGGCTGAAGCTGTCGCGCACCTGGATGCGGCCGATGGCGTCACGAGCCAGACCACCCTCGTTGAGGATCGCGCCCAGCAGGTTCTTGGCAGCGATGCCGTCACGGGCACCCAGGGCAGTACGGCAACGCACGCGGCCTTCGGCCAGCGGCATCGGCGCACGGCGCTCGCGGTCACCACGCTCCGAGCGTTCGCCACGCTCACCACGCTCGGTACGCTCACCACGCGGGGCGAAGCTCGGCACCAGCGGCTGCTCACGCTCTACCGCGGCCAAGTCCAGCGCCTGGCCATTGGTGGCCTTGCGCAGCAGGGCGGCAGCCAGGGCACGCGCGCTGCAACCCAGGTCGGCGGTCAGGCGGTCGAACAGATCGCCGTGGGTGGCTTCTGCTTCGGCAACCAGTGGCGCCAGGCTCGAGGTCAGCTTCTTGATGCGGGCATCCAGCACGGCCTGGGCATTCGGCAGGCGGGCTTCGGCAACTTTTTGCCCGGTTACACGCTCGATCACCTGCAGCATGCGGCGCTCACGCGGGGTGACCAGCAGCAGTGCACGGCCATCGCGACCGGCACGGCCGGTACGGCCGATACGGTGTACGTAGGACTCCGGGTCGTACGGCATGTCGACGTTGAACACGTGAGTGATGCGCGGTACGTCCAGGCCACGGGCAGCGACGTCGGTAGCGACAACGATGTCCAGGCGGCCATCCTTGAGCGAGTCAATCACGCGCTCACGCTGGTTCTGGGCGATGTCGCCGTTCAGCGCGGCAGCCTTGTAACCCTTGGCTTCCAGCGCGGAGGCCAGGTCCAGGGTGGCTTGCTTGGTACGCACGAAGGCGATCAGCGCGTCGAACTCTTCCACTTCCAGCAGACGCAGCACAGCCGGGATCTTCTGGTCGGCGTGGACCATCAGGTGAGCCTGCTCGATCGCGGTAACGGTCTGGGTCTTGCTCTGGATCTTGACGTGCTTGGGCTCGCGCAGGTGGCGTTCGGCGATCGAGCGGATCGACGACGGCAGGGTGGCGGAGAACAGCACGGTCTGGCGGCTGGCCGGGATGGCATCGAAGATCACTTCGAGGTCGTCCATGAAGCCCAGCTTGAGCATCTCGTCGGCCTCGTCCAGTACCAGGTACTGCACGGTCGACAGGACTTTTTCGTCACGACGCAGGTGGTCGCACAGACGGCCAGGGGTGGCCACGACGATTTGCGCGCCGTTGCGGATCGCACGCAACTGTGGGCCCATCGGGGCACCACCGTAGACGGCGACCACGTTCACGCCCGGCATCTGCTTGGCGTAGGTTTCGAAAGCGGTAGCAACTTGCAGCGCCAACTCACGGGTTGGCGCCAGGATCAGGGCTTGCGGTTCGCGCTTGCTCACATCGATCTTGTTGAGGATCGGCAGGGCGAAGGCAGCGGTCTTGCCGGTGCCAGTCTGCGCCTGGCCGATCATGTCGTGACCGGCGAGGATGATCGGGATCGATTGTTGCTGAATGGCGGACGGCTCTTCGTAGCCGGTCGCCAGAACGGCAGCAACAATATTCGGATTGAGATCGAGAGCGGCGAAGCCGCCGGTTTCCTGGGTCATGGGTCTGCCTCTAGGTGCATCCGCAAAGACCCATGCTCCAAAGCTGCACAAGCCATGAAAGACCGACAGGTCACCCAGGCAGCTTTGGCGGCGGGGATTTGCGAAAACGATTGAAAAAGAAAACGTGGGAAAGTCCGCCTAGCGGACGTGCAGCCGAAGCTGGACTCGGAGGGTTTGCACCACCTGATTTTGCGGTCCGCTAAAAGACCGGCGCGTACTATACCCGAAATCGTGCGCAGACGTGAGGAATATTTTCAGGGTGCTTGGCCAGTGTCGGGCCATCAATCACCTGGAGCTGAATCGATAATTCTTTATTGCCTGTACCGGCCTCATCGCCGGCAAGCCAGCTCCCACAGGGACAGCGCATGGCTTGAGGCCAACGCGGTCGGTGTGGGAGCTGGCTTGCCGGCGATAGGGCCAGCAGCCTCGCCACAGATTCATCAGGTAGCCGGCCGAATCTCGCGGATCAGCCCCTCGAGGCTGTACCCTAGGCGCGGCGCCAGCGCCTGGGCACGGGCTTTCAGCCCATCCAGGTCCAGCGTCTGCTCCAGGTCCGCCGGCACCAGCAGGATCACATTGCCCTCCTTCACCGGCAGCTCCCAGTAATGCCGGTGGTACAACCCGCGCAGCAACGCCGCGCCCAGCGGCTTGCCGTCGTCGGTGGCCCACTGGTTGATCACCAGCCAACCACCCGGGTTCAGTTGCTGCTGGCAGTTCTCCAGGAAGTTCCACGCCAGGTGGCCCACCCCCGGCCCATGGTCGGTGTACAGGTCGACGAACAGCAGGTCGGCCTTCTCCGCCGTGGGCAACAGCTCCAGCGCATCGCCGATGCGTACATACAGCCGCGGATCGTCATCCAGGCCCAGGTACTCCATGGCCAGGCGCGGTACGTCCGGGCGCAGTTCGATGGCCTCGATGTCGTCCAGCGGCAGGAACTTCATGCAGGCCTGGGTCAGCGTGCCGGCACCCAGGCCGAGAAACAGCGCGCTCTCCGGCTGCTCGTGGCACAGCGCCCCCACCAGCATGGCGCGGGTATAGTCGTACTCAAGCCAGCTGGGGTCGGCCGTGAACACGCAGCTCTGCTCGATCGCATCGCCGAATTCCAGAAAGCGGTAGTCGTCGACTTCATACACGCTGATGACGCCAAAGGCGTCCTGCACCCGTGCCAGTAGCCGCTCTTCCCGTTCCGCCGCCATGCTCACCACCTACCCGCACAAAAACGCGCATTGTCCGCCAACACCCTCGATGCAACAAGCGCAGCGCCAACTGTTACCATGGCCCATAGCCTACAACCGACAAGACCGAGCCCGAGATGAACCAACCGTGGAGCCCCGACAGCTGGCGCGCCCTGCCGATCCAGCAGCAACCGACCTACCCCGATGCCGCGCACCTGCTGAAGGTCGAACAGACCCTGGCCAGCTACCCGCCGCTGGTGTTCGCGGGCGAGGCGCGCGAGCTGCGCCGGCAGTTCGCCGAGGTCACCGAAGGCCGCGCCTTCCTGCTGCAGGGTGGCGACTGCGCCGAGAGCTTCGCCGAGTTCTCGGCGGCGAAAATCCGCGACACCTTCAAGGTGCTGCTGCAGATGGCCATTGTCATGACCTTCGCCGCCGGCTGCCCGGTGGTCAAGGTCGGGCGCATGGCCGGGCAATTCGCCAAGCCGCGCTCATCGGGCGATGAAACCATCGGCGACATCACCCTGCCCGCCTACCGTGGCGACATCGTCAACGGCATCGGCTTCGACGCGAAAAGCCGCATCCCCGACCCGGAACGCCTGCTGCAGGCCTACCACCAGGCCACCGCCAGCCTCAACCTGCTGCGCGCCTTCGCCCAGGGCGGGTTCGCCGACCTGCACCAGGTGCACAAGTGGAACCTGGACTTCATCGCCAACTCGGCGCTGGCCGACAAGTACCACCAGCTGGCCAACCGCATCGACGAAACCCTGGCATTCATGCGCGCCTGCGGCCTGGACAGCGCGCCGCAGCTGCGCGAAACCAGCTTCTTCACCGCCCACGAAGCACTGCTGCTGAACTATGAAGAAGCCTTCGTGCGCCAGGACAGCCTGACCGGCGACTACTACGACTGCTCGGCGCACATGCTGTGGATCGGCGACCGCACCCGCCAGCTGGACGGTGCCCATGTGGAGTTCCTGCGCGGCGTGCACAACCCGATCGGGGTCAAGGTTGGCCCCAGCATGAACGCCGAAGAACTGATCCGCCTGATCGACACGCTGAACCCGGCCAACGACCCCGGGCGCCTGAACCTGATCGTGCGCATGGGTGCCGGCAAGGTCGGCGACCACCTGCCGGGGCTGATCCGCACGGTCGAACGCGAAGGGCGCAAGGTGCTGTGGAGCTCCGACCCGATGCATGGCAACACCATCAAGGCCAGCAGCGGCTACAAGACCCGCGATTTTGCGCAGATCCTGGATGAGGTGAAGCAGTTCTTCCAGGTGCACCAAGCTGAGGGTAGCCACGCCGGCGGCATTCACATCGAGATGACCGGGCAGAACGTCACCGAATGCATCGGCGGCGCCCGGCCGATCACCGAGGATGCGCTGTCCGACCGCTATCACACCCACTGCGACCCGCGGATGAATGCCGACCAGTCGCTGGAGCTAGCGTTCCTGATTGCCGAAACCCTCAAGCAGGTGCGGCGCTGAAAACCTCCAGCCAAACACCTCTGCGCCCCAACTCACCTCCTCAGCGGATCATCCCAGAAATGCCGCTCGGCCTCCTGCTGGATATCCGCCCGGCTCAGCCCCAGGTCGTGCAGGGTCGCATCACTCAGGCTGGCCAGTTCCTGGCGCTGGCGGTATAGCTGCAGCCATCGCGCCGGGCGCCGCAGGGCGGCATGCCACAGGTGGTTCAGGGAAAAGGCAGGTTGCTGGATGCTGCTGACATGACCTTTCATCGTGAAGCCCTCCGTGTTGATGGCTCCAGTCTCCTGCCAGGCATAAGATCAATCCAACGAATGTTTCTGATGCCATGCATCTCGGAGATTGATGCAATGTCCCAGTACCAGAGCCTCGATGCGGACGTACTGCGCACGTTCGTGGCCATCGCCGAGCAGGGCGGCTTCACCCGCGCCGGCGAGGTGGTCAACCGCACCCAGTCGGCGGTGAGCATGCAGATGAAACGCCTGGAGGAGGACATCCTCCAGCGCCAGCTGTTCGAGCGCGATGGCCGCCAGGTGCGCTTGACCGCCGAGGGCCAGGTGCTGCTCGGCTATGCCCGGCGCATCCTCAAGTTGCATGGGGAAGTGTTCAACACCCTGCGCATGCCGCACATGGTCGGGGTAGTACGCATCGGCACGCCGGACGACTATGCCATGCGCTTTTTGCCGACCATCCTGTCGAGCTTTGCCCAGGCTTACCCGCTGGTGCAGGTGGAGGTGCATTGCGACTCCTCCAAACAACTGATGCTGCGCCAGGACCTGGACCTGACCATCGTCACGCGTGAGCCGGGCAACGAGATTGGCCAGCTGCTGCGCCAGGAACGCCTGGTCTGGGCCGCCGCGGAAGGCTTCTGCCCGCAGGAGCAACGCCCCATGCCGGTAGCCTTGTTCAACACCGACTGCTTCTGCCGGGCCTGGACCTGCAATGCCCTGGAGGCCCAGGGCATCGACTACCGCATCGCCTATACCAGCCCGAGCCTGGCAGCGATCTTTGCCATCGTCACCGCAGGGTTGGCGGTGACCGCACAGTTGCAGAGCCTGATTGGCGGGAATATCCGCATTCTGGGCGAAAACGAAGGGTTGCCGCAGTTACCGGTGGCCAATGTGATGCTGGTGCGCAGTACCCAGAACCCTTCGCCGATTACCGATTGCATGGCCGACTACATTGTCGAAGGGTTCAAGTGAGCCGCAGCGGGCATGTCCCCCTGTAGGAGCAGCCTTGTGCTGCGAATGGGCCGCAAAGCGGCCCCAAATTTCAAAGCTCGAACCCGAGCATCACCGCACAACCCACCAAAAACACACAGAACATCGCCCGCAACACCTTCTCCGGCAACGCATGGGCCAACTTCACCCCCCAGCTGATACTCAGCAAGCCGCCCACCGCCAATGGGATCCCCACCCCCCAGTCAACACTGTGGTGCACCCCGTAGGTGACCAGGGTTACCAAGGTACTTGGCGCCGCAAGCGCCAGCGACAGCCCCTGCGCCACCACCTGGGTGGTACCGAACACACTGGTCAGAATCGGCGTGGCTACCACGGCCCCACCAACTCCGAACAAGCCGCCCATGGTCCCGGCAAAGCTGCCCAGTACACCCAGCCAAGGCCAGGCATAGCGCAACTCGGCGCTGGGCGGCGTTACCTTCATGAACATCCGCGCAACGTTCCACACCGCCAGGGCCACCAGGAAGCCGACGAAGCCCAGGCGCATGGAATGCGCATCCAGCCCGACCGCCCAGATCGACCCCAGCCAGGCGAACACGAAGCTGCACAGCGACAGCGGTACCGCATGGCGCAACTCGATGCGGTTACGCTGGTGATAACGCCACAGCGCCAGCAGCACATTGGGCACTACCATCACCAGCGCAGTACCCTGCGCCAACTGCTGGTCCAGGCCGAACAGCACGCCCAGCGCCGGAATCGCGATCAGCCCGCCGCCAATGCCGAACAGGCCACCCATGGTCCCCAAGGCTGCGCCCAACACGATATACAACAACCACTCGATCATCAGGGGCCTCATCCGCCTGTACACATAAAGCGAGCATGCTATCGATTGCGGGCTGGTGGGGAAACGCACAGCAGCGCACAATGGCTGTGCGTTTTTCGCAAAAGCAAGGCAGCCATGAGCCCCGATACCCTGACCGACCAGCTAAGCCTGTTCCTCGATGTGCTGGAAACCGGCAGTTTTTCTGCCGCCGCCCGCCGCCACCCGCTGACGCCTTCCGCCGTGGCCCGCCGCATCGACAACCTGGAAAGCGCCGTGGGCAGCCGCCTGTTCACCCGCAGCACCCACGCCGTGCGTGCCACGCCTGCCGGCAACGCCTTTGCCGAACGGGCCAGGCGCATCATCGAGGAACTGCGCCTGGCCCGCGCTGAAGCGGTGTCGCTGAGCAATGCCCCCGAAGGCCTGATCCGCATCGACGCCCCCGCCGCATTCGGCCGCCGTCACCTGGCCCCGGCCATCGCCGATTTCCTGGTCGCCTACCCGGGCCTGGATGTGCAACTGCGCCTGATCGACAGCTTCGTCGACCTGCATGGCAGCCACCTGGGCGAGGTCGACCTGGTGCTGCGCGCCGGCCCCCTGGCCGACACCCGGCTGGTCGCCACGCCACTGGCCTACATGGTGCGCATCGCCTGCGCCAGCCCGGCCTACCTGGCCAGCCGCGGCATGCCCAGCTGCCCCAGCGAGCTGCCAGGGCACGACGGCCTGGACTGGGACGGCCTTGCGCCACCATTCGCCTGGCGTTTCAACGTGGCCGGGCAAACCCGCCTGTACCGCCCCTCACGCATGCGCATGGCCGCCAACAACGCCGAAACCCTGCTGTTCGGTGCGCTCGCAGGCTTAGGCATAGCCCACCTGCCTACTTGGCTGATCAGCGAATACCTGCTGCGCGGCGAGTTGATACCGTTGTTTTGCGACGGTGGCTTGCCCAAAGCGGAAACCAGCGGTATTTACGCACTTCGCCTGGAACATGAAACGAACTCTCGCAGCCGTTTGCTGCTCGAATTTCTCAAGAGCCGCTTCAGCCCGATTCCACCCTGGGACCTGGCCTTGCGCAGTGAGCTGCGCGAATAAAGCGCGCACTAACGATCCGCGTGCCAGACTTTCCCATTGATTACCTTCAAGGACCTGCATGAACGCCGACACCCAAGCCTCCTGTGACGAGCTGCTGCTGGACAACCAGGTCTGTTTCGCCCTGCACTCCACCTCGTTGCTGATGACCAAGGTCTACAAACCGCTGCTGCAGGCCCTGGGCCTGACCTACCCGCAGTACCTGGCCATGCTCGTGCTCTGGGAGCACGATGGCCTGACCGTAGGCGAGATCAGCCAGCACCTGCTCACCGACCCCGGTTCGCTGACACCGCTGCTCAAGCGGCTGGAGAGCGAAGGCCTGCTGCAGCGCAACCGCAGCCGCGAGGACGAACGGGTGGTACTGGTGCAGCTGACCGACAAGGGCCGCGCCTTGCAGCAGCAGGCCAAAGAAGTGCCGCAGTGCATCCTCAAGGCCAGCGGGCGCAGCCTGGAACAGCTGCAACAGCTGCAGGCCGACCTGCTGGCGCTGCGGGAGAACCTGCAGAAAACCCTCTGACAGCTATGCTGTGCGATGGCCGTTCAGATGAACGGTGATGATTTATCTTGCGCACTAACTAATTGCGCGCTAATTTAAATCCCACACCAACCCGCGCCCTCCTCCAGACGGGGAGCGCACAGCACATTAGCGAGGCTCAAGATGCAAAAGGTCACTCCGCTGTACATCGCAGAAGCTACCTCTACCGGTGGGCGCGACGGCAAATCCCGCTCCAGTGACGGCAAGCTGGTGGTCAGCCTGAGCACCCCCAAGGAACTGGGTGGCGCTGGCGGTGACGGCACCAACCCCGAGCAGATGTTCGCCGCAGGTTACTCGGCGTGCTTCATAGGTGCCCTGAAGTTCGTGGCCGGGCAGGAGAAAAAAGCCCTGCCGGCGGACGCCTCGATCACCGCGAAAGTGGGCATTGGCCAGATTCCAGGTGGTTTCGGCCTGGACATCGACCTGCACATCAACCTGCCGGGTCTGGCTCAGGCCGATGCCGAAGGGCTGGTGGAAAAGGCGCACAAGGTGTGCCCGTACTCCAACGCCACCCGCGGCAATGTGGATGTGCGCCTGCATGTGACCGTGTAAGCCACAGGCATAAAAAAACCCGGCCTAGGCCGGGTTTTTTGCGTTTCACAAGAAGGATTACTTCTTGGAACGGCCTTTGAAGCTGTTGTCGCGAGTGTCGATATCGATCCACTCGTCGATCTGGATGAAGTCGGCAACCGAGATCTCGGTACCGTTCTTCAGCTTGGCAGGCTTCATGACCTTGCCCGAGGTGTCGCCGCGTGCAGCGTTCTCGGTGTAGACAACCTGGCGGCTGATGGTGGTCGGCAGTTCAACCGATACCAGGCGGCCTTCGAAGAACACGGCTTCGCAGACGTCTTCCATGCCTTCTTCGATGTACGGCAGAACGGCTTCGATGTCCTCGGCGTTCAGTTCGTACATGGTGTAGTCGGTGGTGTCCATGAAGGTGTATTCGTCACCGTTGATGAACGACAGGGTCGCTTCTTTGCGATCCAGGATCACGTCGTCCAGCTTGTCGTCTGCACCGTAGACGGTTTCGGTCTTGTAGCCGGTCAGCAGGTTCTTCAGCTTGGTCTTCATGATCGCGCTGTTACGGCCCGACTTGGTGAACTCAGCTTTTTGAACCAGCCACGGGTCGTTGTCGATCCGCAGGACGGTACCGGGTTTCAGTTCTTTACCAGTTTTCATTACGAAGTATCCGAATCTGGATGGATTTATAAAAATCGAGGCCGCGTATCATAGCGAATTTCGGTAAAAGTGTACTAGCGCTGTGGCAAGGTCCGGCTGAGCGGCCTGTCGCGCCGCCCAAAGCCGGGCATGCTGCTGCAGTTCCGGCCAGTGCTGACGAGCTGCCTGCCAGGCCTGGCCCATGTCGCGGTCCATGTTCCAGGCACGCCACAGGCCAAGCAGAGCGGCATCGGCATCGCCTGACAACCCCTGTCGATAATGCGCGAGAAACGCTTCGAGCTTTTCCCAATGGGCATTCTCGTCCTGCACGTAAATGTGCCACAGCATCGGCTGCCCGGCCCACTGCGCGCGCACGAACGAGTCTTCGCCGCGCACGGCATTGAAATCACAGCTCCACAGCAATCGGTCGTAGTCGTCTTGGCTGACGAAAGGTAGCACCTGCAGGGTCAGCGCCCCTCGCTTGCGCACGCTGCCCACTTGCAGTGCCGCCTCGCCAAGCCACTGGCCGAGCCCCGCGACAACGCGCCCTTGCGGCACCAGCAGGTGGCAAGGTTGCTCGCCTGAGGCCAGGGCCTCAAGCCAGTTGCCTAATTGCGGGTTTTCGTAGGCGAACAGGGAAATCAGCAACGCCCCCGCTTCAGGGTTCACGCCAAGCCCGTGCAAGAAGGCCTGCCGTGCGCCTTGCTGGAACGCATCACGCCGTGCCAGCAGCGAGCCCTCGCGCAGCAGGCCACCGGTTTTTTCAGTGAAGCCTGGAAAGAAAAATACCTTGCGCAAGCCATTGGGCTGCGGCGAAGGCAAGCCATGGCAACCTTCCACCCAGTCCTCGGCACTGAGGTATTCGAGGTTCAGCCACAGCGGCGGCGTGACACGAGCACGCATTGCCTCCACATAGGCTGCTGGCAATTGGCAGGCGAAGGCACCGATTACCACATCAGCCGGCGCCACCGGCAACCAGGCTACCGGCCATTGGCGCACATCCACACCGTGCTGCCACTGCTGCGGGGCGGTGGCATCGGCCCCGGGGCACATGGGCGTGAATGCATTGAGGTCATCCACCCACAGGCGCACAGCCAGGCCGTGCTCGGCCACCAGCTGCCGGGCCAGGCGCCAGGTCACGCCTATATCGCCGTAGTTGTCGACGACGCTGCAGAAGATGTCCCAAGTGGCTTTCATGTGCCCAGCCCTCGCCCAGCGGAAAAACCGCGCATTCTGCGTATAAATTGTCGCTGACAAAAGCACCTGCGCAGAAAAATGCCCAGGCGCATGCGACAATGCCCCCCGAACACCCTGCCAGGAGGCTGCCATGGCGCGCCACCGTGAACTGAAGATCACCCTCAAGCCGCTGCCGTTGATCGTTTGCGTTGCCTTTGGCCTGTGGCTGGGCGCCGTGGCGATCGCCGCAAGCCTGTGGCTGGCCCTGCAACTGTGGCCACAGCAGGTACAGCCACTGGCCCAAGCCGTGGCCCCCGCCGCGTACCGGCCTGCCGCGCCGCCAGCGCCAGCCCCTGCGGCGGATGCCCAGGCGGAAATGTTCGAACGCTACAAGGACATCCTGCACAAGCAGGAGCTGCAACAGGCCGCCGAGGCCGCCCAGGGCAACCCGCGCAACCTCAACAGCCCCAAGTGCCAGTTCTGGCTGCAGCAGAACCGCACCGCGCCCACCGACAAAAGCCAGGCCAACGTGCTGGAGTTCTGTTACTGACCATGGACAAGCCCAGCCTGCTGGCACAGATCGTCGCCACCCTCGAACATGACCTGGATGTGCTGACCCGCGCAGCGCAAACTGCGTACGAAGCCGCCACTGCCGAAGAGAACATCGCCGAGAACAAGTACGACACCCTGGGCCTGGAGGCCTCGTACCTGGCCACCGGCCAGGCCCGCCGCAGCGCCGAGATCCGCAAGGCGCTGCTGACCTACCAGCAACTGCTGCTGCGCGATTACGACCCGGCACGCGGGGTGCAGGTGAGCAACCTGGTGACGCTGGAGGATGAAGATGGCGGGCAGCGCCGACTGTTCCTCGGCCCCGAGGCGGCGGGGTTGAAGATTGGCGAGGGGGATGGGCTGGTGACGGTGATTACCCCGCGCTCGCCGCTGGGGCAACAACTGGTCGGCAAGAAGGTTGATGATGAGGTAAACCTGGGGGCACAGACATTGGTCATCGTCGATATTGCCTGAACCGGCCTCTTCGCCCCTCAGGCCAGTGATACCCCTTGTAGGAGCAGCCTTGTGCTGCGAAGGGGCCATGAGCAACACAGAAGATCTTTTGCCTTACCGGCCCCTTCGCAGCACAAGGCTGCTCCTACACGGATTGCAAGGCATCGAACCGCCGCGCCAACCCCTGCTCTGCGAACTGCTCCACCACAAAATCGACAAACGCCCGGGTCTTGCCCGGCAACAGCTTGTGCTCGGCGAAATACAGGCTGATATGCCCATCGTCCACATACCAGTCCGGCAGCACCCGCCGCAGCCGTCCGCCTTCCAGGTACGGCACGGCAAACGGCAGGCTCACCAGGGCGACCCCCAAGCCCTGCTCGGCCACCGCGCAAGCCGCATCCGAATCGCTCATGGTCATCGTCTGGCGCAACTGCAATGGCTGCTGCACCTGCCAGCGGCTGGTCAACGGCCATGACCGCACCCGCCCAGTCTGCGGCGAGCGGATCAGGATACCGTCATGCCGTTGCAATACCTGCGGGTCGTCAATCGGCGCGTGCCGCCCCAGGTACGCCGGCGCCGCCACCAGCACCCTGTGCGCCGGGGTCAGCTTGCGCGCCACCATCCCCGGCGGCAGCTCGAAACCTCCGCCAATCGCCGCATCGAAGCCCTGGCCGATCAGGTCGACCTGGCGGTTGTCGAAATGCCAGTCCGGAGTAATGGCCGGGTAGCGACGCAGGAACTCACCCAGCAATGGCAACACATACAAGCGCCCGAATACCGTGCCCATGCTCACCCGCAACAACCCGGCCGGCTGGCCTTCGCTGCTGGCCAGGTTGGCCACGGCGTACTGAATGGTGCGGAAGCTGTCACTGACCTCCCCCAGAAATCGCTGCCCTGCCTCGGTCAGGGTCAGCTTGCGGGTACTACGCTGGAACAACCGCACCCCCAGGCGCGCTTCCAACTGGGCAACATGCTTGCCTACGGCAGCCGGGGTAATGCTGAGGCGCCTGGCGGCTTCGGCAAAGCTGCCGACTTCGGCACTGCGGATGAAGCATTCCAACGCGTTGAATGATTCCATGGCCATGATTGGCAACCAAAGGTTTACTCTGCTGATAGTGATTGCCATCTTATCAGCAGGTAATCAAGCGCCGATACTGCGCCCATCCAAGGCATTCCGGCCTGGCTTCCAGCAGGAGATCAACATGTCCAAGCAACACTCACTCGAAGGCAAGGTAGCCCTGGTACAGGGCGGTTCCCGCGGCATTGGTGCAGCCATCGTGCGACGCCTGGCCCGCGAAGGCGCACAGGTGGCCTTCACCTATGTCAGCTCCGCCGGCCCGGCGCAGGCGCTGGCTGAGGAAATTACCGAAAACGGCGGCAAGGCCCTGGCCCTGCGGGCCGACAGCGCCGACGCGGCGGCCGTGCAACTGGCCGTGGATGACACCGTGAAGGCCTTCGGCCGGCTGGATATCCTGGTCAACAATGCCGGTGTGCTGGCGGTAGCGCCGGTGACCGAATTCGACCTGGCCGACTTCGACCACATGCTGGCGGTGAACGTGCGCAGTGTATTCGTCGCCAGCCAGGCCGCGGCACGCTACATGGGCCAAGGCGGACGCATCATCAACATTGGCAGCACCAATGCCGAGCGCATGCCGTTTGCCGGCGGCGCCCCTTATGCCATGAGCAAATCAGCCCTGGTCGGCCTGACCCGCGGCATGGCCCGTGACCTGGGGCCGAAAGGCATTACCGTGAACAACGTGCAGCCAGGGCCGGTGGACACCGACATGAACCCGGCCAGCGGCGAGTTCGCAGACAGTTTGATCCCGCTGATGGCGATCGGGCGCTATGGCGAGGCGGATGAGATTGCCAGCTTCGTGGCTTACCTGGCAGGGCCTGAGGCGGGGTATGTCACTGGGGCCAGCCTGACGGTCGATGGCGGGTTTGCTGCCTGATTGAAGGGTTGCCTGTGCCGGCCTCTTCGCGGGCGCGCCCGCTCCCACAGATACTGCGCGATGCCTGTGGGAGATTACCCAGCCCTTTTGGGCTGCGCTGTCGCGCAGAGAACAAATATCGCTCGTCTGACGCGGCCTTTGTAGGAGCAGCCTTGTGCTGCGAAGAGGCCGGCACAGGCTCTGCCGCACAATGCATTGATGCAAGGCCCGACACTTTCCGATAATCCCCCCTTTTATTCTGCCCGCCACGAGAACTGCATGAACGCCCCCACTCTCAGCCGTGCCCTGATTCTGCTGATGGCCACCGCCACCGGCCTGGCCGTGGCCAGCAACTACTATGCGCAACCACTGCTGCACAGCATCGCCCAGCAGTTCGGCCTGAGCACCGCCAGTGCCGGCAGCATCGTCATTGCCGCGCAACTGAGCTACGGCGCCGGCCTGTTGCTGCTGGCGCCCCTGGGCGACCTGTTCGAGCAACGCCGGCTGATCACCGTGATGACTGCCATTTCCACCCTTGGCCTGGTCATCAGCGCCGGCGCACCGAGCCTTCCCTGGCTGATCCTTGGCACCGCGCTGACCGGGCTGTTCTCGGTGGTGGCGCAGATCCTCGTGCCCATGGCCGCAACCCTCAGCGAGCCACACCAGCGCGGGCGAGCGGTCGGCACGTTGATGAGCGGATTGCTGCTGGGCATCCTGCTGGCGCGTACCGCCGCCGGGTTCATGGCCGAACTGGGTGGCTGGCGCAGCATCTACGTGCTGGCCGCGGTGCTGATGGCCATCACCGCCGTGGCGCTGTACCGCAGCCTGCCACAACACCACAGCCATGCCGGGCTGAAATACCCAGCGCTGATCGGCTCGGTGTTCCGCCTGTTCCTCGAAGAACCGGTGCTGCGCCTGCGTTCTCTGCTCGGCCTGCTGGCTTTCAGCCTGTTCGCCCTGTTCTGGACGCCACTGGCGTTCCTGCTGGCGAAAGGCCCGTACCACTATTCGGACGCGGTGATAGGCCTGTTCGGCCTGGCCGGTGCAGCGGGTGCACTGTCGGCCAATTGGGCGGGGCGCCTGGCCGACCGTGGCAAGGGTTCGCTGGGCACCACCGTGGGCCTGGTGGTATTGCTGCTGTCGTGGGTGCCGCTGGGCTTCGCCGAACAGTCGTTGCTGGCCTTGCTGCTGGGCGTGCTGATGCTCGACCTGGCAGTGCAACTGGTGCACGTGAGCAACCAGAATGCGGTAATTGCCCTGCGACCCGAGGCGCGCACGCGGCTGAATGCCGGGTATATCACCTGCTACTTCATTGGCGGGGCCTTGGGATCGCTGCTGGGCACGCAGCTGTTCCAACGCCAGGGCTGGATGGGGATTGTGCTGGCCGGGTTGGTGATTGGCGGGCTGGCGTTGCTGGCGTGGGGTTTGGCCGAGCGCAAGCGCAAGAACGCTTTGCAGATCGCCTGAAGCCCATTGACCTGAGCGACAATGCACCGCACGACCCTCCGTCGCATGGCCGTTGACTTGCCTGCCCGGGCAGCGCTCAGTAGGCGCTGGTCAATGCCCTTTCCCTGACAGGACGACGTTATGACAAGACTCACGGTGCAATCCGGCGATTTCTTGCAAGGCGAAGGCGAGTATCGCAACGGATCGCTCACACTCAAGACCCCGCGCAGCCCCTCCCCGGGCGAGCGGATTTCCCTGGCACGCATCAGCGACCTGCGGCTGGCCAGCCTGGAATCCAGCCGCAGCCTGGGCAGTGCCCTGGGCTGGGGCGTGGCCGGGGCTCTGGTGGCCGGGCCGGTGGGGTTGCTGGCCGGGCTCTGGCTGGGTGGCAAGGAAGAGGAAGCCACCTTCCTGGCCACTTTCAAGGACGGGCGCAAGCTCATGGCCATTACCGATGGCAAGACCTGGTCGAAGATCGACGACAACTGGAAGCAGCACAGGCGGCCGGCCAGCAAAGGCTGACGGGATATCGCAGGGCCCGGATCGTTTTATGTTGAAGGCGGCTGTAAGATGCCGCCTTTTTTCATGGCCTGTACTGGCCTCTTCGCGGGCTCGCCCGCTCCCACAGGAACAGCGCTGCGCTTGAGTGTGGTGCAGTCCCTGTGGGAGCGGGTTCACCCGCGAAGAGGCCGGCGCAGGTGTCGCGCATCCAGGAGCCCCACCGCATGCCCCCGCGTCATCCCCGCCTGCCCCTGAGCCTGCTCAGCCTGGGCCTGGCCCTGCATTGCCCCCATGTGCTTGCCGAAGACAGCGTGCTACTGGCCCCGCTGCAGGTCTCCGATACCTACACCAACGACGGCTACCAGGTACGCCAGGCAGCAGTAGGCGGTTTCCAGCCCGCACCCTTGCTCGACACCCCGGCCTCGATCAGCGTATTCAGCCAGCAACTGCTGGAAGACCGCCAGGTACGCCAGCTCAGCGAAGTGCTGCAAAGCGACGCCTCGGTGGGCGAAAGCTACGCCCCCATCGGCTACTACGAAAACTTCAACGTGCGCGGCTTCGAGCTGAATGCCGCCAGCAGCTACCGCATCAATGGCCAGACCATCGCCGGCGAGCAGAACGTGGCCCTGGAAAACAAGCAGCAGGTGGAGCTGCTCAAGGGCCTGTCCGGGCTGCAGAGCGGCGTATCGGAGCCGGGCGGCCTGATCAACTACGTGACCAAGCGCGCCGAAGACGTGCGCAGCGTCACGGTGTCGACCAACGAACAAGGCGAGCGCTACCTGGCCACCGACCTGGGTGGCTGGTTCGGCAGCGAGCGGCAGTTCGGCCTGCGGGCCAACCTGGCTCATGAAGACATCCGCTCCTACGTCGACCACGCCGACGGCAAGCGCGACTTCGCCTCGCTGGCCTTCGACTGGCAGATCAACCCAGATGCCACCCTGCAGCTGGATGCCGAATACCAGCACCGTGAACAGCGCTCGGTGCCGGGTTACCAGCTGCTCGGTGGCAGCGAAGTACCCCATGGCATCGACCCGGACGACCGCCTGGCCTACCAGCACTGGGCCAAGCCGGTGCAGAACGATTCGCTGAACCTGGGCGGGCGCTTCGAGTACCGTTTCAACGAAGCCTGGACCGGGACTTTGAGTGCTTCGCGCAGCAAGGTGGTGATTGATGACTACAGCTCGTTTGCCTGGGGCTCGAGCGAAGGCGCGTTCTTCGGCAGCAACGGCGACTACGACATCTACGACTTCCGCAGCCCGGACGACACCCGCCGTACCGATGAGGCGCAGGCCATGCTCAACGGGCGTTTCGATGCGCTGGGCGTGGGGCATGAGTTGACCGTGGGCAGCAGTGCGCAGCGGCGCACGCTGGATCAGCGCCCCAGCTATATGGAATGGGTAGGTACAGGCAACATCTACACGGGTGCACCGGCCTTTGATCCATCCGACAAGCCCATCAGGTCTAGCGAACGTCGCCTGGACAGCCGCCAGTACGGGTTGTTCGTGAGCGACCGCATCAGCTTCAACGAGCACTGGCAGACCGTACTGGGTGCCCGTGAAGTACGCCTGGACGAGAAAACCTGGAATGAGGACGGCGTTGCCGGTCGCCATACCCGGCAGTACGAGTTGCTGCCCAACGCCGCGCTCATCTACAAGCCGCAGCCGGATACCACGGTATATGCCAGTTATTCCAAAGGCCTGTCGGCAGGTGGTACCGCACCGTGGTTCGCCGAGAACAGATTCGAAATCCTGGCACCGACGACCTCACACCAACTGGAACTAGGCCTCAAGCATGACTGGCAAGGCCTGAGCTTCAGTGCCGCACTGTTCCAGATACGCCAGGCGTACCAGTACGCGCGCCCGGACGACGCCGGCACTTTCACCTACGTGCAGCAAGGCCAGCAGAAGAACACCGGCCTGGAACTGGGCGCCAGCGGCTGGGTGACCTCGAACCTGCAGGTGCAGGCCAGCGCTGCGGCGATTCGGGCGCGGGTGCAGAACAGCGATACCGATGCTTATGAGGGCCACCAGGCGATCAACGTGCCCAGGTTCCGGGCGGCGTTGCAGGCGGAATACACCCTGCCGGTACCGGGATTGGCACTGCTGGGTGGGGCGCGCTACAGCGCCAGCAAATATGCGAGCCAGGCGGGGAATGTGGAAGTTGGTGGGTATACGGTGTTCGATGTGGGTAGCCGCTACCGTACGCGCATCGGGGGGTATGACACGGTGCTGCGGCTGACTGTGGATAACGTGTTCGACAAGCGTTATTGGCGTGATGTGGGGGATTACCTGGGGGATAACTACCTGTTCCAGGGAGCGCCGCGCACGGCTCGGCTTTCGGCTTCGGTCAGCTTCTAGGTTTTTGGGGCTGCCTTGCAGCCCATTCGCAGCACAAGGCTGCTCCTACAGGGGCGCACCCCATCCTGTAGGAGCAGCCTTGTGCTGCGAATGGGCCGCAAAGCGGCCCCAAAGGGCGTGAAAACAAAAAGCCCCCGGCTTTTCAGCTCGGGGGCTCTTCGTAGAATGTGGCGGTGAAGAAGGGATTTGAACCCTTGATACGATTTCTCGTATACACACTTTCCAGGCGTGCTCCTTCGACCACTCGGACACTTCACCGTTTCTCTTCAAGCCTTGCAGCCTGTCGAGGTGCGCTAATTTAGTGAAAGACCTTCCCTTTGGCAAGCATTTTTTTCAATTTTTTCATGCATTTGCATTTGAGCCCTGGCGAACGCTGACCGACCAGTCAGCCTTACTGCTTTACCTCGCCCCTGGCGCTGGGTAACGTCGTCGCCACGCCAACAAAAGGACTCTGCCATGAGCGAGCTGATTACCTACCACGCCGAAGACGGCATCGTCACCCTGACCCTGAACAACGGCAAGGTCAACGCCATCTCGCCAGACGTCATCGCCGCCTTCAACGCCGCGCTCGACCGCGCCACCGAAGAGCGCGCGGTTGTGATCATCACCGGGCAGCCCGGCATCCTGTCTGGCGGCTACGACCTCAAGGTGATGACCAGCGGCCCCAAGGAGGCGATCAGCCTGGTCACCGCCGGCTCCACCCTCGCCCGCCGCCTGCTGTCGCACCCGTTCCCGGTAGTGGTCGCCTGCCCGGGCAACGCCGTGGCCAAGGGCGCCTTCCTGCTGCTGTCGGGCGACTATCGCATTGGCGTCGAAGGGCCGTACAAGGTGTGCCTGAACGAAGTGCAGATCGGCATGACCATGCACCATGCAGGCATCGAACTGGCCCGCGACCGCCTGCGCCGCTCGGCCTTCCACCGCTCGGTGATCAATGCCGAGGTGTTTGACCCGCAGGGCGCGGTGGACGCAGGCTTCCTCGACAAGGTGGTGCCGGCCGAGCAGTTGCAGGATGCGGCACTGGCGGCTGCGCGGGAGCTGAAGAAGCTGAACATGCTGGCGCACAAGAACACCAAGCTGAAGGTGCGCAAAGGGCTGCTGGAAGCGTTGGACAAGGCGATCGAGCTGGACCAGCAGCATATGGGTTAGCCGGGCCGACCTCTTCGCGGGCAAGCCCGCGAAGAGTCCGAAACAGGCTTGCACCAGGGTTTGCCCCGACCAGTGCACATCCGTACACTGCCCGGCGACTGTCTGGTGTGAGTCGTACCATGCTTTATTCATTGCGCATGCTCCTGCTGGCGCTGCATTTCCTTGTGGTTGGGGCCCTGGGCCTGATCATTGGCCTGTGCCGCCCCTTCAACCCCGACAACAGCCGCGTGTTCGCCCGCCTCTACAGCCTGCCGGCCACCTGGCTGATGCGCATCAGGGTGAAGGCCGAAGTCGGCCCGCTGTGGGACCAGCCGCCAGGCTGCGTGATCGTCGCCAACCACCAGTCCAACTTCGACCTGTTCGTGCTTGGCCAGGTGGTGCCGCAGCGCACCGTCGCCATCGGCAAGAAAAGCCTGGGCTGGATCCCGCTGTTCGGCCAGCTGTTCTGGCTGGGTGGCAACGTGCTGGTCGACCGCAAGAATGCCTACCAGGCACGCAAGGCCATGCAGAAGACCACCCGGGTACTGCAGGACGACACCTCGATCTGGATTTTCCCCGAAGGCACGCGCAATCCCGGCGAGCACCTGCTGGCCTTCAAGAAGGGCGCGTTTCACATGGCCATCGAGGCCGGAGTGCCGATCGTGCCGGTATGCGTCAGCCGCTATGCCGGGCGCCTCAGCCTGAACAGCTGGCGCCAGCGCACGGTGATCGTGCGCTCGCTGCCACCGATCGCCACGGCGGGCATGACCCTGCAGGACCTGCCGGCGCTGATCGAACAGTGCCGCGGGCAGATGCAGCAATGCATCGACCGCATGGAAGGGGAACTGGCCAAGCGCTAGGTTGCTCTTGAGCCCACTACAGCCCAAGCTGTAACCCGTGTCCAACCGGAATAAGCGAACAACCATGGGTCGAGTCGTGGCATCGGCGGTATACAGCGCCGGCAGAAAGGTCACCAACATCAGCATCGACGAAGGCAGCGAATGGGCACGCAAGCCAGGGCATTTTGTGTGGATTGGCCTGGAAGAGCCCAACGCTGAGGAACTGGCCAACCTGCAATGCCAGTTCAATTTGCACGAACTGGCCATCGAAGACGCCCTGGAAAAGCACAGCCGGCCCAAGCTGGAAACTTTCGGCGACGCCCTGTTCATCGTCACCTATTCGCCGGTGCGCCACGAAGGCAAGCTGGAGTTCATCGAAACCCACATCTTCGCCGGCAACGGCTACATCATCACCTGCCGCAACGGCCACTCCAAATCCTATGCCCTGGTGCGCCAACGCTGCGAGGCGCGGCCGTTGCTGCTGGAGCACGGCGAAGACTTCGTGCTGTACGCCCTGCTCGACTTCGTCACCGAGAACTACCAGCCGGTCAGCGAGGCCATTCATGGCGAGATCGAAGAGCTGGAGCAGAGCGTGCTTGGCGGGTCGCTGCAAGAAGACGATATCCGCCGCTTGCACAGCCTGCGCCGCGACATCCTGCGCCTGCGCCGCTACGTGGCACCGATGGTGGAAGTGAGCGAGGAACTGCAGCGCTTGAGCTTCCCGTTCATCGACAAGAACATGCGCCCGTACTTCCGTGACGTGCAGATCCACGTGACGCGGCAGATGGAAGACCTGGCCGGTATCCGTGACATTGCCAGCCAGACCATCGAGATCGGCATGCTGCTGGAATCGTCACGGCAGAGCATCGTGCAGCGCAAGTTTGCAGCCTGGGCGGCGATCCTGGCGTTCCCCACGGCAATTGCAGGGGTTTACGGGATGAACTTCCAGAACATGCCGGAGTTGGGGTGGCACTATGGGTACTTCGGGGTACTGGGGGTAATCGGGCTGGGCTGTACCGCGTTGTATGCCAGCTTCAAGAAGTCTGGCTGGCTTTGACCCCAGGCCCGGCGCGCTTCCTGTAGGAGCAGCCTTGTGCTGCGAAAGGCCGGCAAGACCAACATATGCTATGTGGTCGTGAGGCCCTCTTCGCAGCACAAGGCTGCTCCTACAAAAACAGCGCTCGGCTTCAGGCCGCGTCGTGTTTGCTCACCGGATGCTGGATAAACCGCAACATCCACTCCCCCACCAGGTCGCCCTGGTGCTCGGTGGCCAGGCTGGCCACGGCCTTGTGGTACACCTCATCACCCAGATACTCCTGGCGCGCATCGAGCAGCGCGCGGGAGTAGTCGTGCACGAACTCGGGGTGCCCCTGGAAGCACAGCACCTGGTCACGAATGTGGTACGCAGCGTTCGGGCAGAAATCGCTGGAGGCGATCACCGTGGCGCCTTCCGGCAGCTCGGTCACCTGGTCCTGGTGGCTGATCAGCAAGGTCAGCTCCGACACCTCCGGGTCCATCCACGGCGCATGGGCCGCCAGCGAATAGCGGTGGATACCCACGCCCCAGCCCTGCTCGGCACGCTCGGCCTTGCCACCCAGGGTCAACGCCAGCAACTGGTGGCCGAAACATACACCCAGCAACTTCTCGCCACGCTCGTACAGCTTCAGCAGGTAGGCCTTGAGGGTCTGGATCCACGGGTCGGTACCAAACGAGTCGGCCTTGCTGCCCGTCACCAGATAGGCATCGAACACTTCGTTGTCGGCGGGGTAATCGCCGTTCATCACGTTGTACACACGAAATTCGGCGGCGATCGGCTGACGCGAGAAGAGCTGCTCGAACATCCTGCCGTAGCCCTGGTACTGCGCGGTCAACTCCGGTCGCAGGACATCGGTTTCAAGGATGCAGATGCGTAACGACATAGGGATAGTCCTGAACGACATGGGTGGGAATCTGCTGTAGAGACTGACGCGAAAGGCACGTACAAGCAAGTAGGCCGCACTGACGAACGGTCACATTTCATCGGTGCCCTGCTGGCACTTGCGCCACCGTCTAGCGAGAGCATGCCAGCCGGCTGGCACTTGGCCTCATAGCCCGAAGAAATTAATGACCGACAACATTAGAACAAAGGGTTCTCAAACATGGATGACGCACACCCTACTGTTGGTTGTATATCCACTTTCAAGAGGCAGGCAGTTCAGGCGTCACGCAACGCCACTGCGATCGACCCGAAGCGCGACAGGGAAGCCAACGGGTATTCAGGAATAACAACAAGAAGGCGGTCCGCCATGTTCAGACAATCGAAAATTCGCCAAGCTGGGCTCATTCTCTTCGCCACGACTTTGCTGCTGATCCTGCCGAACCTCACACGTTTGTTCGGTTGACTGCCGCTGTGGCGCCAACAGGCAACGCACAGGTAACCTGCTGGCCTTGATGGTCGGAGATTACCCATGCGCCACTGCCTTGCACTGTTAGTGTTGCTCCTGAGCCTGCCGCTATCGGCGGCGCAACTGCACCTTGAACTGGGCGCCACGACGCGCCAATGGAGCAGTGCAGAACTGCTCGACCACCCGCAGGCCCGGGATATCAGCATCGACCAGGACGTTTCCTACAAGCAGCCCATGCGTTATCGGGCTGTGCCGCTGGCCGCGCTGCTGGACGGCGTGAGCGCCAGCGACCACCTGCAGGCAGTGGCGCTGGACGGTTTTGCCGCCGAAATGCCCGCGGCGCCACTGTTGCAGCAGGGGCCGGCACAGGCCTGGCTGGCGGTGGAGGAACCTGACCGGCCATGGCCACCACTGGGCCAAGGCAAGCCGAGTGCAGGACCGTTCTACCTGGTGTGGACTGCACCGCAGGCCAGCGGTATCCGCCCGGAGCAGTGGCCGTTCCAGATTGCCACGATTCGCAAGCAGGCCTCCGTCGAAGCGCGTTTTCCGGCGCTGCTGCCCGACCCGAAGTTGCCGGCCGACAGCCCGGTGCGCCGAGGCTTTGCCTTGTTCCAGCAGAATTGCCTGGCGTGTCATAGGTTGAATGGCGCAGGGGATGCACAGGTGGGGCCGGACCTGAATATGCCGCACAACCCGACCGAGTATTTTCGGCCTGAATATCTGCGCCAGCTGATTCGTGACCCGCAAAGCCTGCGGCAATGGCCGCAGGCGAAGATGCCGGGGTTTGCAGAGAGTGTCTTGAGTGAACCGGAGCTGGATGAATTGCTGGCCTATTTGAGGCATATGGCTGGGCGCAGGCCTTGAGAACCTGGGGGCGCTTTGCGCCCCTTTCGCGACACAAGGCCGCTCCTACAAGGGTACGCGCACGCCTGTAGGAGCGGCCTTGTGTCGCGATGGGCCGCAAAGCGGCCCCAAACTCCCGAAATCTCAGGCTATGGGCCGCTCCTGCTTGACCCCCCACCCTTCCACCTCACCGCCATAAGGTGTCACCAGCTGCTCGAAGGCCTCTTCAAAGTCGCCAATCCCGCCATGCGTGGCATACATGACCTTGCTCAGTTCCAGATGCCATGCACCGTCGCCCAGTTCCTTGACCTGGGCATTCAGCGATTCACCGCGAAACTGCCCGGCCGCACGGCGGGCCCCTGCTTCGTCGGGGAATATGGCGTAGAACTCGATGGGATGGATCTGGGTGAAGTCGAAACCGCCTGCCTTCATCTGGCGCAGGACGTTGCTGCTGATATCGTCGTTCTGGCTGCTCATGAAACGTCCTCCTGAATAATGCGATGGATAGACTTTCCGTGCACTACGCACCTGCCGGCAGCGGCCGGGCAGTTCGAGCTGATGCAAGACGCGAAGGGGTGCGGTGCCGACCCGCAGAATAGGCCGGCACCTTCATGCAGCGTAGTGCCTGCCAGGGCACCACGCAAACGTGTGGTTCAGGGCGTTTCGTGGATGCTGGTGATGGTCACGCCACTCTGCTCCTTCAGCCAGCGTGCGGTGGGGGAAATGGTGCGGTCCTGGAAGTCGTTGAGGTCCAGCTCGTCCATCACCGGGAACAGGTGCGAACGGATGGCCCGCGCGGCGTCCTCTTCGCTGGGGCACTGGTCGCCGCGCAGCGTCAGGGTGGTGAGCACGCCTTTCTGGTCGGCAAAGATGACTTCCCACTCTTTCATTGAACGAACCCTCTCAGTCAACGAACACCAAGGTGTGTGATGCCTGAAACAAGTGACCTTGAGGTGGGGAGAATGTTCAGTCGGAGGGATTTGTGTTGGGCCCATTCGCGGGCACGCCCGCTCCCACAGGCCAACACAAGGTCCGAAACCTGTGCTGTACCTGTGGGAGCGGGCGTGCCCGCGAATGGGCCGTGAAACGGCCCCGACCTACTTCGGCGTGCCGTGCACTACACCGGCAGTGTTATCCAGCAAGCTCTTGGTCGCAGTCTGGATATACGCTTCCAGCTTCTTCAGCATTTCCGGCTGGTCCGGGCTTTCGATCAGCTCGGCCTTGAACTCGCTGCCCAGCTGGTAGCGGTACATGCGCGGGGTCATGTCCTTGGACTCGATCAGGATACGGTCGCCCTGTACCAGGCCGACGATCTGCTCGCTGCCCGATGGCTTGATCATGCCCATGCCCTGGTCGCCCTCAGGCAGGTTGAGCAGGTCGCGGCCCCAGCACTGGTGACGGGCCTGGCCACCCAGGCGGCCCATGATGGTCGGCACGATGTCGACCTGGGTGCCCACGGTGTGGTTGACCGCACCGAACTTCTCCTGGATGCCTGGGGCAATCAGCAGCAGCGGCACGTTGAAGCGGCCCAGGTCCAGCTCGGTGACCTGCTGGTGGTTGCCAAAGCCATGGTCGCCAACGATGACGAACAGGGTTTCCTTGAAGTACGGCTCCTTGCGCGCCTTCTCGAAGAACTGCCCCAGCGCCCAGTCCGAATAGCGCATGGCAGTGAGGTGCTCGTCCAGGCGGCCCTGGCCGGTTACCGGCTCTACCGGCAGGTCTTTGGGCAGTGCGTACGGGGTGTGATTGGACAGGGTCTGCAGCAGCGCGTAGATCGGCTTCTTGCCATCGTGCTTGGCTAGCTCTTCGGCACCGCGGTCGAACATGTCCTGGTCGGACACGCCCCAGGTCGGGTCGGAGAACACCGGGTTGACGAAGTCGTTACGGCCAATGAAGGTGGTCATGCCCTGGTTGCCGAAGAACCCGGACTGGTTGTCCCAGGCAAAATCGCCGTTGTAGACGTAAACGTCGTCGTAATCGCGGGCGCTGAGCAAGGCTGGCAGGCCGGAGAGCTTGTGGCCGCCTTCCGGGGTCTGCATCAGGTACTCGAAGCCTGGCAGGTTGGGGAAGCAGGCCATGGTGGCGAACATGCCCTGGTGGGTATGGGTGCCGTTGGAGAAGAAGCGGTCGAACAGCAGGCCCTCTTTGGCCAGCTTGTCGAAGTACGGGGTGATGTTGTTGGGGCTGCCCAGCGCGCCCACCGAGTGGCCGGCGAAGCTTTCCATCAGGATCACCACCACGTTCTTGATCGGCAGGGTGCGCTCGGCCGGCGGCACGAAGTCGCGGCGGATTGCAGCCTCGTCGGCATCGACCAGGGTGTCGTGGGCGGTCAGCAGCTGCTCGCGCACGCTCTGCGTGGCCACGTCCTGCTCCAGCACCGGCTTCCAGATGTTGGCGCGGTCTTCGCCGAAGCGGCTCTTGGCAGCATCGATCAGGGTCAGGGTGCCGTTCAGGCCCAGCTGGTTGACGAAGTTGGAATCGGTGGTGAAGGCATCACCCCAGCGCATCGGCGGGCCCTGACGCAGGGTGCCACGGGCGGCGACCACGGCCACCAGCAGGATCACCATGAACACCGCCAGGCGGTTGTACCACGGCGCTGCACGGCGCTGCAGGGTGACCTCGCCGGCACCGTTGCCACGGGTCATGCGGTCGATGCCCTTGAACAGCAGGCTCAGCAGCCAGGTGCCGAACAGCCAGGCCAGCAGGTAGCGCACCACCGGGAAGCCGTACCAGAGCATGCTCAGCACGGTCTTCGGGTCTTCCTTGATGTACTGGAACACCAAACCGTTGAGGCGCTGGTGGAACTCGCGATAGAAGTCCATTTCCATCAGGCCGAGGAACATCACCACGCTCGAGGTGATGGTCAGCCAGAAACGGAACAGGCCACGCCGGGCCATGGCCCAGGGACTGAGGATGGCCAGCAGCAGCGGAATGCTGATGTACACCACTACCCGCAGGTCGAAGCGCAAACCGTTGAGGAAGCCTTCTGCGACGGTCGCGCTGGGGGTATCGCCGATCATGTCGCTGTTGTAGACCAGCAGCGCCAGGCGCACGAGGCTGAGCATCAGCATGATCACCAGGCCACTGAGCAGGGTGTAGGCCAGGTGGGATTTCAGAGTGGGCGAGAACGACGCTCGCGCGCCCCGTTGCTTCAAGGCGTCTAGGTTAGCCATGAATGGGAAGGTCCTAGGATTGCGGGTTTGCGGAGATGGCGCAGGTGTATACCAACGCAGCATTGTGCGGGTGCGGATTCTGTTTAAACCAATGTGAAAATTTTGTCACGGGGGTGTTGCGGGTTTTGTCTGTTCCGGCCCTATCGCCGGCAAGCCAGCTCCCACAGGATCACCACAAGCCCCTGGCATTGTGGAGTACCTGTGGGAGCTGGCTTGCCGGCGATAGGGCCAGTACAGGCATTCAGATCCGCACATTCCCCCGCGGCCCGGCGATCGCCCAGATCACCAGGCCCACCACCGGCAGCAAGGCGATCAGCAGGATCCACAACACCTTGATGCCCACTTCACTGCCACTTTTGATCACATTCAGGATGGCCCAGATATCCAGCGCCAGGATGATCAGCCCGACCAGGCTGTTGAACGTCGACCCCATGCCAAAACTCCTGTCAAAGGCTTTGCTGCACAGCATAGTCAGCTATCAAGGCGATAGAAGGGAATCCTTGGCGATTGGCGCAGGTCCCTGAGTAGACTGCCGTTATTTACTGATTCGAGGTTCACATGCCCCCCGCCCACACTCAAAGCGCCGCCCCGACCTCGCTGCTGAACGCCTGGCGCCAGCAGGCCGTGAACACCCCGTGGCTCAGCGCCGGCCTGGGGTTGAGCCTGCTGGCGGTGTTGCTACTACTGGCCGCCAGCCTATGGAACGCAGTGAACGGCGACCATGCCGACAACCTGCACCTGGCCATGCTGGGCGGGTTGTCCGGCTTTGGCGCCACGGCGCTGGGCGCAGTGCTGGCAGTGGTGCTGCGCGATGTCAGGGCCCGCACCCAGGATGTGATGCTTGGTTTTGCCGCCGGCATGATGCTGGCGGCCAGTTCGTTTTCGCTGATTCTGCCGGGCCTGGATGCCGCCCGCGAAATTACCGGCAACGGCCCGGCCGCGGCCTTTACCGTGGTGCTGGGCATGGGCCTGGGCGTGCTGCTGATGCTGGGCCTGGACCGCTTCACCCCGCATGAACACGAAAGCACCGGCCCTTGCGGCCCGGAGGCCGAGCGCATCAGCCGGGTGTGGTTGTTCGTGCTGGCGATTACCCTGCACAACCTGCCTGAAGGCATGGCCATTGGCGTGAGCTTTGCCAATGGCGACATGAACATCGGCCTGCCGCTGACCAGCGCCATCGCCATTCAGGACATCCCCGAGGGGCTGGCCGTGGCGCTGGCCTTGCGCGCTACCGGGTTGTCGAACCTGAAAGCTGCGCTGGTGGCGATCGGGTCGGGGCTGATGGAGCCGCTGGGTGCGGTGATCGGCCTGGGGATTTCGACCGGCTTTGCCTTGGCCTACCCGGTCAGCATGGGGCTGGCGGCGGGGGCGATGATTTTTGTGGTGAGCCACGAGGTGATTCCCGAAACCCACCGCAATGGGCACCAGACGGCGGCGACCCTGGGGTTGATGGGTGGGTTTGCGGTGATGATGTTCCTGGATACCGCACTGGGCTGAAGTTCTGGGCTGACTGTACCGGCCCTATCGCCGGCAAGCCAGCTCCCACAGGTACAGCACAGGTTTCGAACTCTGTGGTGATCCTGTGAGAGCAGGCTTGCCGGCGATAGGGCCATCAGCCTTTAGATGTGTACAGCCACTTTCAATGCCTCCAGTGCCGGCTCGACCTTGATCCCCACCTCAGCCCCCAGCTCCAGCACCCGCGCCAGGTCGTTCTGCCCTACCATCACCATCTGCAGCTCGTCATCCAGCAACTGGCTGAAGTTGAGCAGCACATACCCGCCCGCCTCCTTGTTCAGCGCCCCCATCTGCACCTGAATGCGATTGAGCGCGGTCAGCGGCTCGGTGCGGGCCAGTTGTTTGGGCTTGAGGGTGAACGGCACGCTCTGGTCGAACGAATCGCTGATCTGCTGGAACAGGTCCTGGTAGCTGTCGGCCTGGAACACCACGGTGTCCGGCAGGCTGCCCAGCACCACCCATTCGCCCAGCGGAATGGGGAAGCTGTCGTCGTAGTTGATGTCGGGGTTGGCGGCCAGGAAGGCGGCGGGGTCGGCGTAGGCCTGGGCGGCCTCGTCGGCGATGCGCTCGATGTCTTCCTCGCGCATGCAGCCAGCGCCAATGAGGCTGATGAATTCGAGCAACTGAGTTTTCATGAAAGGGGGCCTGCGACGGGTGAAAAGTCGCCAAGGATAGCCGCAAATGCCCCCTTGCGGTTAGCCGGCCAGCACTTGCAGGCGCGCTGCGGCGTCCACGGCCCCCATGGTTTGCGCCGCCATCAGCGCGGTGGCACCGCGGGCATCCTGGCGCGCCGGGTCGGCGCCCTGGGCCAGCAGGTAGTCGAGGATTTCGCTACGGTTGAACATGGCCGCCAACATCAGTGCGGTGCGGCCATCCTGCGCGGCGGCGTCCACCGGTACTCCGTGCTCCAGCAACAGGCGAATCATGGCCAGGTCCCCCTTGAACGCAGCGCCGGCGATGGGCAGTTGGCCGTTATCGTTGGCAATCAGCGGGTCGGCGCCATGCGCCAGCAGCACACGCACTGCGTCGTGGTGGCCGTGGTAGCTGGCCAGCATCAGCAGGGTGTCGCCCTTGTGGTTGCGAAGGTTGGCCGGCAGGCCGCTGGCCAGCAGGCGCCCGAGCATCTCGGCATCGCCCTGGCGGGCACGTTCGAACACCTGCTCGGCAAAGGCGGCGGTCTCGTCGTCGGTCATGGTGGTGGGCGTGGGTTGGCTGGACATTTGGAACCTCCTGGCAGAAATCGTTGCCCAAGTCTTTGTCAGGCAAGGCTGCCGGGTCAAAGGTTCAGATTCTATCGGGGCGATAGCTGGCCATGGGTCGTGCAATATGCACTGTGCAAAATGCACGACCATGCAGGCTGCACGATAGCGCTTCGGCAAAAAACAAATAACTGACTGAAATTTAAGGATTTTTTCAGAAAAAGCTTCCTGGCACGGTCACTGCAACCATCAACTCACGTCTGCCACGCAACAGCCAGGAGTTGATATGGACCTCATCCAGGAAAAGTTCGTTTCGGTATTTTCTGCCTACCAGGTGAATACCCAGGCCCGCCCAGACGGCGGTGTGCTGCTGACCCTTCGCGCAGCTGATGGCAAGGTCACCCGCCGCGTGCTGACCTACGCGCAATTGCACAGTGCCGAGCAGCTGTCCTGGGCAATCAGTGCGATTCGCCGCGATTTGGCCGAGCAGGCCAGTGAATTGCCGGTGATTTCGATGCTGCAGAGCCAGCAGCGGTTTGCCCTGCCGACTTATCGCTGAGTTTTTTGTTGGTTGATCTGGCCTCTTCGCAGCACGAGGCTGCTCCTACAGGGCCCGCGCTGGCCTCAAGCTTCGCGTTTTACTTGTAGGAGCAGCCTTGTGCTGCGAAGAGGCCGGCAAAGCCATCACAACTCATCAATGCCCAGAAACGCCCGCGCAGTCACATCGCCGGTAAACCTCGGCTGCATCCCTTCCTCGCTGCCGTACAACCGCAACGCCAGGCAAAACGGCGCATCGCCCAGCTCGACCCAGCGCCGAGTCCCCGCCGGCACCACCAGCTGGTCACCCTTCTCGCACAGCACCGAATACACCCAATCCCCCAAACGCAGGCCAACCTGAGCCCGCCCGCTGACCACGGCGAACACCTCGTCGGCGTCATGCACATGCTCATCGCGAACGTCCACCTGCGCAGGGGCCGCACCTTCACGGTTGAGTACTACGAAAGCCTTGCTGCCATGCGCCGTCATCAACTGGTCAAGGTGCTCGCGACAGGCCTCCAGTACCTCCTCCTGGGCAGTGCCAGGGCGCACACGCAGGCCATGCTCGGCATGGGCAAAGCGCACGCCCTGCTCGGCCAGGGTGGCAACGATATCGTCGTGGTGGGTCAACACCTTGTTCGGCAGTTCCGGGCTGGAGGGGTGGAAAACGCTGAGAATGCTCATCAGGGGCGGGTCCTGGTCGGTTGCGAACAAAGGGCAATGATAACGGCTGCAGCCAAGGCTGCGGCACTGGCCATACCAAAGGTGAAGGTGGGCCCCAGCAGTTTCCAGCTGTAACCCGAATACAACGCCCCCAGCGCACCGCCAGTGCCCGACAGCGCCGCATACAGCGCCTGGCCCTGGCCCTGCTGGCGGGCGCCGAAACTCGCCTGGACGAAAGCGATGCTGGCGGCATGGAAGCAGCCGAAGGTGGCCGCGTGCAACACCTGGGCAAACACCAGCACCGCCGGCTCGCCGGCCAGGTTGCCCAGCAACAGCCAGCGCAGCGCCGCCAGCACGAAGCTGGCCAGCAGCACCCGCTGCACCGAAAACCGCGCGAAGATACGGCTCATGGCCATGAACACCAGTACTTCAGCCACAACCCCCAGTGCCCACAGCAAACCGATGGCCCCCCTGGCATAACCCAGATGCTCCAGGTGCAGGGTGAGGAAGGTGTAGTACGGCCCGTGGCTGAGTTGCATCAGTGCCACGCAGGCGTAGAACGCGACCACCCCGGGCGCCCGCAGCTGCTGCAGGAAACCGCCCGCGCCGCTGCGCTCGCCCTGCTCCACCGGCTGGGCATTGGGCACCCACAGGCTGGCGGCGACGATGCCGGCCATGATCGTGACCAGCGCCACCGGATAGATGTCCAGGCTCAGCCACTCGAACAGCCGGCCCAGGCCGACCACGGTGAGGATGAAGCCGATCGAGCCCCACAGGCGCACCTGGCTGTAGCGCGCGGTTTGCCCGTGCAGGTGGGCCAGGGTGATGACCTCGAACTGCGGCAGCACCGCATGCCAGAAGAATGCGTGCAGGGCCATGACCAGCGCCAGCCAGGCGTAGCTTTTGCCAAGGAAGATCAGGGCGAAGGTGGCCAGGGTAGATAGCGCGCCCAGGCGCACGATCAGCAAGCGCTGGCCAGTGCGGTCACCCAGCCAGCCCCACAGGTTGGGGGCGATGCAGCGCATGAGCATGGGGATGGCCACCAGCTCGCCGATGCGTGCCGGAGAGAAGCCCAGGTGGTCGAAGTACAGCGCCAGGAACGGGGCGGTGGAACCGAGCAGGGCGAAGTAGAACAGGTAGAAGCTGGACAGGCGCCAGTAGGGGATCGGTTGCATGGGGTGGCCTATGGGGTTGCCGGTACTGGCCCTATCGCCGGCAAGCCAGCTCCCACAGGTACCCCACAATGTTCAGGCTTGTGGTAATCCTGTGGGAGCTGGCTTGCCGGCGATAGGGCCAGTGCAAGCGAATCAGAGCTGGCCCAGCACCGGGGTATTCACCTTCACATCGGCATTCTGCGCGCGGTGGCGCAGCAGGTGGTCCATCAGCACGATGGCCATCATCGCCTCGGCGATCGGCGTGGCGCGGATGCCCACGCACGGGTCGTGGCGGCCTTTGGTGATGACGTCCACCGGGTTGCCGTCGATGTCGATGGAGCGGCCCGGGGTGGTGATGCTGGAGGTCGGCTTCAGCGCCAGGTGGGCAACGATCGGCTGGCCCGAGGAAATACCGCCGAGGATGCCGCCAGCGTTGTTGCTGAGGAAGCCTTGCGGGGTCAGTTCGTCACGGTGCTCGGTGCCGCGCTGGGCCACGCTGGCGAAGCCGGCGCCGATTTCCACGCCCTTGACCGCGTTGATGCTCATCAGCGCGTGGGCCAGTTCGGCGTCGAGGCGGTCGAAGATAGGCTCGCCCAGGCCCGGCATCACGCCTTCGGCGACCACGGTAATCTTGGCACCCACCGAGTCCTGGTCACGGCGCAGCTGGTCCATGTAGGCCTCCAGCTCCGGCACTTTGCTCGGGTCAGGGCTGAAGAAAGCGTTCTGCTCCACCGACTCCCAGGTCTTGAACGGGATTTCGATCGGGCCCAGCTGGCTCATGTAGCCGCGCACGGTGATGCCTTGGGTGGCCAGGTATTTCTTGGCGATGGCACCGGCGGCCACGCGCATGGCGGTTTCGCGCGCCGAGCTGCGGCCACCGCCGCGGTAGTCGCGAACGCCGTACTTGTGGTGGTAGGTGTAGTCGGCGTGGGCCGGGCGGAACAGGTCCTTGATCGCCGAGTAGTCCTTGGACTTCTGGTCGGTGTTGCGGATCAGCAGGCCGATCGAGCAACCGGTGGTGCGGCCTTCGAACACGCCGGAGAGGATTTCCACCTCGTCGGCTTCCTGGCGCTGGGTGGTGTGCCGGCTGGTGCCGGGCTTGCGCCGGTCAAGGTCGTGCTGCAGGTCGTCGAGAGAAATCTCCAGGCCCGGTGGGCATCCATCGACAATGGCGACCAACGCCGGGCCATGGCTCTCGCCAGCGGTGGTGACAGTGAACAGCTTGCCGTAGGTATTGCCGGACATGGACGCTCCGCGAGATCTGCCTGAAGTGAACGAAAGCGGCAGTATACAGATGGATTGATCGCCTGTGCTGGCCTCTTCGAACCTTCCCGCAAACACTGGGTCAAACCCTCATCTCCCCATGTAGTACCGCATGATGTCGCGCCTCGTCGCCCTCTTCTTCCTGCTGTGCACCGGCCTGGCCCAGGCCGCCGCCCCCACCGTGCTGCAACGCCCGATCGACCTCGATACCGGCCAGGGCGTGCTGCACGGCAGCCTGCTGCTGCCGCAACAGCCAACCCCGCCACCGGTGGTGCTGATCATCGCCGGCTCCGGCCCCACCGACCGTGACGGCAACAACCCGGCGTCAGGCCGGGTCGACAACCTCAAGCGCCTGGCTCTGCTGCTGGCCAACGAACACATCGCCAGCGTGCGCTACGACAAACGCGGGGTGGCCGCCAGCCAGCCGGCCACGCCCGACGAGCGTGACCTGAGCGTGGAGCGCTATGTAGCCGACGTGGTCGCCTGGAGCCGCAAGCTCAAGGCCGACCCGCGCTTCGGCCCGTTGATCCTGATCGGCCACAGCGAAGGCGCGCTGATCGCCAGCCTGGCCGCCGAGCAGGCCGGCGCCAGCGCGGTGATTACACTGGCTGGCAGCGGCCGACCGCTGGCCGACGTGCTGCGCGAACAGCTGGCACAGCGCCTGCCACCGGCACAACTGGCCGGCGGCAGCGCCCTGCTCGACCGCCTGCAGGCCGGGCAGACCAGCCTGGAGGTACCGGCGCCGCTGCGTCAGGTGTTCCGCCCAAGCGTGCAGCCCTACCTGATTTCGCTGTTCCAGCAAAACCCGGCGGCGGCCTTCGCCCGCCTGCCCATGCCCGCGCTGATCGTGCAGGGGCGCAACGACGTGCAGGTGGGCGTGATCGACGCCGAACGACTGAAGGCGGCCAAGCCGGATGCACAACTGGTGCTGATCGATGGCATGAACCACATGCTGCGCATCAGCCCCAAGGCAATGAGCCAACAGCGCGACAGCTACCTCAACCCTGAACTGCCGCTGGCAAGGGAGCTTGGCGAGCAGATTGTGACGTTTATCCAGCATTTGCCTTCTGCCTGACCCTCAGGTCTTGGCCGGTACGGCCGATATTTCAGTATTAGCGGAACTTTGGGGCCGCTGGCGCGCCCCATCGCAGGCAAGCCAGCTCCCACAGGAACACGATAGGCCTGAATGCCCTGCGGTCCCTGTGGGAGCTGGCTTGCCGGCGATGGGCTGCGCAGCAGCCCCTGCCGCATGCCCGTACCCAAGGACAAGCCCTGATGACAACCGCCCCCGCCGCCGTAGAGCCAGCCGAAGAGCCCGAGGAAAGCCCTGCCCTGCCCTGGGCCGATCTGGCCGCCGAACATTTCCAGCTGTTGCGCCTGGCCGCCCTGCCCACCGACCGCAACACCGGCGCGCGGCCCCTGCGCTTCGTGCAGTTCGGCTATGCCGAGCGCCACGACAAGGCCCACAGCCTGCTGCGCATGGAAATCCAGCTGCCCGGGCAGAAGGTGCACAAGGAACAGAACCGCCTGGACATTCGCGTCGACCACTCCGCGCGCCTGGTGCGCATTGGCAATGAACACGGCCTGCAACTGGAGCCGCTGAACCGTGGCATCGGCCGCTTCCTGCTGGCCCAGGCCGCGCAGTGGCTGCAGCGCAAGTGGTCGCACTACCGGATCGAGGGCATGGCGCTGCCGAGCAAGGATGCGCTGAACGAAGACTCACGCCTGCGTCGTGACCACTGCCTGCGCGCGATGGGTATCGGGGTGGAGTACGAGGACAGCCAGCATCTGAAGGGTCGTACCGTGGAAATGACGGTGGGCGAGCTCAAGGGGGCGTGGAACAGCGAGCGCTTGCAGCGAGTGGGGATACTGGATGCTGCCGGCCTGCTGCAGCAGGCTGACCAGCAGTTGCAGGAGAAGGAAGGGCAACTGCGTGAGCGGGATGAACGGGTTGCCAAGTACCAGCGTGAAGACAGCGGGTTGCGCTTTACCATTACCTGCCTGGTGGCGTTTGCGGTGTTCCAGGCGGGGTTGCTGATCTGGATTGCCACGCGCTGAGACCGCGTCGCCTAATTCGCGGGTAAACCCGCTCCCACAGGGTCCGCGTCGCACCTGAGGGCAACGCTATACCTGTGGGAGCGGGTTTACCCGCGAAGAGGCCCTGGAATCAGACCCGGGCCTTGAACAGTTCCTGATGCTGGCGGCACTGCTCGGCAGTCAGCATGAACACCCCGTGCCCACCGCGCTCGAACTCCAGCCAGGCAAAGTCCACCTCGGGGTACAGCGCCTCGACATGCACCTGGCTGTTGCCCACCTCGACAATCAGCAAGCCCTTGTCGGTCAGGTGGTCCGCCGCCTCGGCCAGCATGCGCCGCACCAGGTCCAGGCCATCGTTGCCGCAGGCCAGGCCCAACTCGGGCTCGTGGTGGTACTCGGCCGGCATGTCGTCGAAGTCTTCGGCATCGACATACGGCGGGTTGGACAGGATCAGGTCGAAACGCTGCCCCGGCAAACCGCCAAAACCGTCGCCCTGCACGGTGTACACGCGCCCGTCCAGGCCGTGGCGTTCGATGTTCTGGTTGGCCACTTCGAGCGCTTCGAACGACAGGTCGGCCAGCACTACCTCGGCCTCGGGGAACACGTCGGCGGCAACGATGCCGATGCAGCCAGAACCGGTGCACAGGTCAAGAATGCGCGCCGGCTCGCTCGCCAGCCACGGCTCGAAGCGTTTCTCGATCAGCTCGCCAATCGGCGAACGCGGCACCAGCACGCGCTCGTCGACGATGAACGACATGCCGCAGAACCAGGCTTCGCCCAACAGGTAGGCGGCCGGCACGCGTTCTTCGATACGGCGCTTGAGCAGGTGCTGCAGGCGTACCCGCTCGTCGTCCTCGAGCATGCAGTCCAGATAGCTGTCGGCCACCTCCCACGGCAGGTGCACCGCCCCCAGTACCAGCAGGCGGGCCTCGTCCCAGGCGTTGTCGGCACCGTGGCCGAAGAACAGGTCGTGCTCGTGGAAGCGGCTGACCGCCCAGCGGATGTAGTCGCGCAGCGTGCGCAGGCGGGATGTGATCACGGGGTACTCCTAATTCAGACCGGACAAAAGTCTAACAGCCCCACCCGCACATTTGTTCCTTTGCCTTACCCAATGGCTAGCCACAAGCCAGTAACCATGCCGCTTGCGTTGTCAACCATTCCCATTGGCGCCAAGGCAGGGGAGAATAGGTATACAAAAGCCCTATCCAAGGAGCCCTTGATGTCCGTTCCAACCACGATGTTTCGCCTCACTGGCCGCGACTACCCGCCGGCCAAGCTGAGCCACGCCAGCCTGATCATCATCGATGCGCAAAAGGAGTACCTCAGCGGGCCCCTGGCGCTGTCGGGCATGGACGAGGCCGTGGCCAACATCGCCAGGTTGCTCGACGCCGCGCGCAAGAGCGGCCGTCCGATCATCCACGTTCGCCACCTGGGCACTGTCGGTGGCCGCTTCGACCCACAAGGGCCGGCCGGCCAGTTCATTCCGGGGCTGGAGCCGCTGGAAGGCGAAATCGTCATCGAAAAACGCATGCCCAATGCATTCAAGAACACCCAGCTGCATGAGACCCTGCAGGCGCTGGGCCACCTGGACCTGATCGTCTGCGGTTTCATGAGCCACTCCAGCGTCAGCACCACGGTACGCCGCGCCAAGGACTATGGTTACCGCTGCACCCTGGTGGAAGACGCTTCGGCGACCCGCGACCTGGCATTCAAGGATAGGGTGATCCCGGCCGCGCAGATCCACCAGTGCGAAATGGCCGTGATGGCCGACAACTTCGCTTGCGTGGCCCCCACCGCCAGCCTGATCTGAGCGGCTGAGCACAACCGCCCGGCAGCCGGGCGGAACCCGATGGGCGGCCCCAGGTCGAATTCCGGATATCCACAGAGGAGAGCGGAATGAAGCTCAAAGGCAGTTTCGACGCCAAGCGCCTGCGCCCGCGCGAACCGCGTAACTGGGGTGCCCGCCTGGCGGCAGGCCTTTCGGCCATGCTGGCGACCCTTGGCGTGCTGCTGGCGATGGCCGGCGTTGCCGGCCTGCTGGGCAACTACCCTGCCCTGGCGGAGCTCAACGCCAACAAACCGCTGGCCGGCATCCTCACCGTTGCCGGTTTGCTGCTGCTGTGGCTGGGCGTGCGCTTCTGGCGGCGCAGCCGCATTCGCCTGCGCCGCGGGCGGGAACTGAACCTGTCGCCGCACCTGATGAAGAAGCATGACTGAAAGCTGTACCGGCCCTATCGCCGGCAAGCCAGCTCCCACAGGTACCCCACAAGTCCTCAGGCCCTTGGTAATCCTGTGGGAGCCGGCTTGCCGGCGATAGGGCCCACACAGGCTGCACAAGGCCCCACAGTCGCGTAAACTACGCCGCCCACGTGGAGGCATCATGCAAGACGACGATTTTTCCCTGTTCAAGGCCGAAGTGCGCGGTGTCAAACCGATCAGGCACGACCGCGCCGAAGTCGGCAAGCCCAAGGCCGACCGCCAGAAGCTGGCCGGCCTGCGTCAGGCGGCGACCGTGCGCAGTGACAAGGCGCTGGTGATCGACGGCATGTCCGACCAGTTCGTCATCGACGTTGGCGCCGAAGACGAGTTGCTGTGGCGCCGCGATGGCGTGCAGGAAGGCCAGCTGCGCAAGCTGAAGCTGGGGCAGATCCCGTTCGAGGGCAGCCTCGACTTGCATGGCATGACCGTTGAAAAGGCCCGCGAAACCCTGTGGGACTTCATCGCCGAGGCCACCAGACTGGAAGTGCGCTGCGTGCGAGTTACCCACGGCAAGGCCGCGCGCCTGGACGGCAAGCGCCCGATGATCAAGAGCCACGTCAACACCTGGCTGCGCCAGCACCCGCAGGTGCTCGGTTTTGCCTCGTGCAGCGCCCGCCACGGCGGCACCGGCGCGGTGTATGTGATGCTTAAGCGAACCATGCTCGAAGGCCGCGACGAGTAACGCCGCGCTTGCAGCGCCGCTCTCACCGCCGTACCCTTCGTTTTTGCGATTTTTTCCCACAGGTAGATCCATGTCCCTGGAACAGAACTACACCGAGATCCTCAGCCAGATTGGCGAGGACGTCTCCCGTGAGGGCCTGCTCGACACGCCCAAGCGGGCTGCAAAGGCGATGAAGTACCTTTGCCGCGGTTATGAGCAAACACTGGAAGAAGTCACCAACAACGCGCTGTTCAGCTCTGACAACAGCGAAATGGTGCTGGTCCGGGACATCGAGCTGTATTCGATGTGCGAACACCACATGCTGCCGTTCATCGGCAAGGCGCACGTGGCCTACCTGCCCAAGGGCAAGGTACTGGGCCTGTCGAAGGTGGCGCGCATCGTCGACATGTACGCTCGCCGCCTGCAGATCCAGGAAAACCTCAGCCGCCAGGTTGCCGAGGCCGTGCAGCAGGTAACCGGTGCCGCCGGCGTTGCCGTGGTCATCGAAGCCAAGCACATGTGCATGATGATGCGCGGTGTCGAGAAGCAGAACTCGACCATGATCACCTCGGTGATGCTGGGTGAGTTCCGCGAAAACGCCGCCACCCGCAGCGAGTTCCTCAGCCTGATCAAGTGATTGGCTGCTGACCCCGAGCCGACCCTGCCGGGTCGGCTTTTTCATTTCAGGAGTTGCCCATGATCGTCAAAGCCCTGCGGGTTGGCCTCGGCCAGCTCATCGTGTTCGGCGACTGGATCAGCCGCCCGGCCAAGCGCAAGCGCGACGCCGCCGCCCAGGCCCGCGTCGAGCAAGCGGCCCAGGGCCTGGCGCTGTACCAGTTCCACGCCTGCCCGTTCTGCGTCAAGACCCGCCGCACCCTGCACCGTTTGAACGTGCCGGTGGCGCTGCGCGATGCCAAGAACGACCCGGTGCACCGCCAGGCCTTGCAGGAAGGTGGCGGCCGGGTGAAAGTACCGTGCCTGCGTATTGAAGAAGCGGGCAAGGTGACCTGGATGTATGAGTCCAAGGCGATCATTGCCTACCTGGATGAGCGGTTCGCTTCGGCCTGACCGTTTGCCGGCGGCCTGTGCCCGCCTCTTCGCGGGCACGCCCCACAGGTTCACCACAGGGCTGAATATTGTGGAATACCTGTGGGAGCGGGCATGCCCGCGAAGAGGCCGGCACAGGCTATAAACTAGCCCACCATCGGCACATGCCGCGGGTGGCTGCTGACCCGCTCCAGCCAGGCCCTCACTGCCGGGTAGTCGGCCAGGTCGAACCCGCCCTGCTGCGCCACGTGGGTGTAGGCATACAACGCCACATCGGCAATCGAATACTGCTCGCCGACCAGGAACGGCGTCATCTGCAGCTGCCGCTCCATCACCTTCAGTGCCTTGTAACCGCCCTTGTGCAGCTTGCGGTACTCCTCCAGTCGCTCGTCCGGCAACCCCAGGTAGAACTGGATGAAACGCGCCACGGCAATGTACGGCTCATGGCTGTACTGCTCGAAGAACTGCCACTGCAACACTTGGGTGCGCAGGCGTGGCTCGGTGGGCAGGAACTCGCTGCCATCAGCCAGGTAGTTGAGAATGGCATTGGACTCCCACAGGTAGCTGCCGTCTTCCAGCTCCAGCACCGGTACCTTGCCGTTGGGGTTCATCGCCAGGAACTCGGGCGTTTCGGTCTCGCCCTTGAGGATGTCCACCGGGTGCCATTCATATGGCCGGCCCAGCAGGCTCAACATCAGCTTGACCTTGTAACAGTTGCCCGACTGGTAGTCGCCGTAGACCTTGTACATCGCCCCTCTCCCCCTCTATGCCAAAGATCTCGCCTGGCCCTGTAGGAGCAGCCTTGTGCTGCGAAGAGGCCGTTACAGGCGCAGCACCTGCATGGGCTGAAACGGCCTCTTCGCAGCACAAGGCTGCTCCTACAAAAGCGGGCACCATTCTTGTGGCTGCCTGTGCAGTTCTGCATTTGCGCCCAATAGTTGGCGACTGTACGGCTAAAAGCAATGGCCGCTGTATGGCAAGGATCAACCTTGCTCGCTGTAGTCTGAAAAAACTGCTTACACCTTTACAAGGATTTTGTTCATGACCGATGCCACTTCCGTACGCCTGCGGCCCCTGGCAGACAGCTCCCCGTCGGCGGTGGTCGCCGGCTTCATCGCCATGCTCACCGGCTATACCAGCTCGCTGGTGCTGATGTTCCAGGCCGGCCAGGCAGCCGGGCTGACCAGCGCGCAGATTTCTTCATGGATCTGGGCGTTGTCGATCGGCATGGCGGTGTGCAGCATCGGCCTGTCGCTGCGTTACCGCACACCGATTACCGTGGCCTGGTCCACCCCCGGCGCCGCCTTGCTGATCACCAGCCTGGGCGGGGTCAGCTATGGCGAAGCGATCGGCGCCTACATCACCTGTGCCGTGCTGGTGCTGATCTGTGGCCTGACCGGCAGCTTCGAGCGCCTGGTCAAGCGCATCCCGGCCTCGCTGGCCTCGGCGCTGCTGGCGGGTATCCTGTTCAAGATCGGCAGCGAAATCTTCGTTGCCGCCCAGCATCGCACCCTGCTGGTACTGGGCATGTTCTTCAGCTACCTGCTGGTCAAACGCCTGTCGCCGCGTTACTGCGTGCTGGCCGCGCTATTGGTGGGTACGGCGCTGTCCGGCGCCCTGGGCCTGCTGGACTTCAGCGGCTTCCGGCTGGAAGTGGCCACGCCGGTGTGGACCACGCCAAGCTTCTCGCTGGCGGCGACCATCAGCATTGGCATTCCGCTGTTCGTGGTGGCGATGACCTCGCAGAACATGCCGGGTGTGGCCGTGCTGCGCGCGGACGGCTATCAGGTGCCGGCTTCGCCACTGATCTCGGCCACCGGTTTTGCCTCGCTGCTGCTGGCGCCGTTTGGTTCGCATGGGGTCAACCTGGCGGCGATCAGCGCGGCGATCTGCACCGGGCCACATGCCCATGAAGACCCGGCCAAGCGTTATACCGCGGCGGTGTGGTGCGGGATTTTCTATGGTATTGCCGGGGTGTTCGGCGCGACCTTGGCGGCGCTGTTTGCGGCGTTGCCAAAAGAACTGGTGCTGTCAATTGCGGCGCTGGCGCTGTTCGGCTCGATCATGAACGGGCTGACCGTGGCCATGAGCGAAGCCCGGGAGCGGGAGGCGGCGGTGATCACCTTCATGGTTACCGCTTCGGGGCTGACCTTGTTCTCGATTGGTTCGGCGTTCTGGGGGATTGTGGCGGGGGTACTGGCCTTGGTGATTTTGAACCCACGTAGGGTATGACGATAGATTGGGGTGGGGTTGAGATCGAGCGCCGCCCGCGCGGCGCTTCGCGGGGCAAGCCCGCTCCCACATTTGTTGCAACGTGACCATGCCTGTGGGAGAAGCGTTGTCAGCCCTGGTGCATGGCTTGAGACAGGAAAGGCGGCAACAGTGCCAACTCAGAAATCCAGCCAGCCCACCAAGGCTGGCAACCATGGCTTGTCAGGTTCGGCACGTTGCAACAAATGTGGGAGCGGGCTTGCCCCGCGAAGCGCCGCGCGGGCGGCGCTCGATCTCAACACCAACGAAAATCCCACGCCAGGCACCTAAAGCCTGAAATGCCCCACCATCCCCTTCAGGTCGGTACCCAACTGCGCCAGCTCGATACTCGACCGGGCATTATCCTGCATCGCCAACGCCGCCTGATCGGCACTACCACGGATCTGCGTGACGCTGCGGCTGATCTCTTCTGCCACCGAGCTCTGCTGCTCGGCCGCCGCGGCAATCTGCTGGTTCATCTGCTGAATCAATGACACCGCAGCCGCAATGCTGCCCAGCGCGCTTTCGGTCTGCAGCGCATCAGCCACCGCCAAACGCACCAACTCGGTACTGCCGCGAATCTGCACCACCGACTGCTGGGCATTGCCCCGCAGGCTGGCGACCAAGGTCTCGATCTGCTCGGTAGACTGCCGGGTACGCCGCGCCAGCGCACGCACCTCGTCAGCGACCACGGCAAAGCCACGCCCCTGCTCACCCGCGCGGGCGGCTTCGATAGCAGCATTCAGCGCCAGCAGGTTGGTCTGCTCAGCCACGCTCTTGATCACTTCCAGCACGTCGCCAATGGTGTGGATCTCGGCACTGAGGCTGTCGATACCGGCGCTGGCCGTCTCCGCCGCCGACGCCAGTTGCTCGATGCGCTGCATGCTCTGGCGCACCACCTGCTGCCCGGAATCAACCTTCTCATCCGCAGCCTGGGCCGCCTGCGCCGCCTCCTCGGCATTACGCGCCACATCGTGCACGGTGGCGGTCATCTGCTGCATGGCGGTAGCCACCTGCTCGGTCTCTTCCTTCTGGCTGCCCACCTCGCGGTTGGTCTGTTCGGTCACCGCCGACAGCGCCTGCGCATTGCCGGCCAGTTGCTCGATGCCCTGCTGCAAACCGCTGACAATGCCCGACAGGCCAGCCGCCATCTGCTGCATGGCCTGCATCAACTGCCCTACTTCGTCACGACGTGGTGCCTGGGCGTCGAAGCTCAGCTCGCCGGCAGCGATGCGCTGGGCGCGGGCAATCACATGCTTGAGCGGGCCGACCACGGCGCGGGTGATCAGCCAGGCTGCCAGCACACCTACCAGCAGCGCCAATGCGGTAGCCAGGCCGATGGCCACGGCATTGCGTTGCAGTTCGCCCTGCAGGGCCTGCTCCTGCCCCAGGTAAGCCTGGTCGACCCGGTTGGTGACTTGCTCGGCACTGGCCTGCAACTGCGCCTTCAAGCCCTGCTCGCGGGCCAGTTGGTCCGTGTATTCGTTAAGCTTTTCCGAGAAGCTGCCAATGTGCCCCGCCACTTCACCCAACACACTCTGGTAGCCGGCATCGCTGACAGCGCTCTGCAACTGGCTGACCAGGCTGGCGGCTTCGACGGTCTGGGCAATGCGCTCCTGGCTGACGCCCTCTTCGCCCTTGCGGCTTTTTTCCAGGCGTACCCGCGCTTCGTCCATGGCCTGCAGCATCAGCCGCGACACCTGCGCCACCTGCGTGGCCTGCTCGAGGAACGCGCCGCCCTGCTGGCCCTGGGACTGCTTGAGGGTATACACGCCGTCATCGGCCAGGCCGGCCTGCAGTACGTCGAGGTTATTGGCCACGCTGGACACCGACCAACTGGCCATGTCCAGCGCCAGCTCCTTGGCCTGCACCGCCTCGACAAAGGCCTCGAACGCCTGGCCATAGGCTGCCAGGTCGGTTTCCGCCGCCGCCAGCGCCGGCAGGCCACGGGCGCGTTCGACCAGGCCCTGCAAGCCGCTGCGCAAGGCCTCGGCCTGCTGCAGGTCGGAGCGCAGGGCAAATGCCTGCTCGTGCTGGCGCAAGCGCAGCAGGTCAGTATTGAACTGGGCCAGCTGGCGCAAGCTGTCGAAGCGCTGGCCAACGCTGTGCAACGCGGCAATGCCAATGCCGGCCACCGCCAGGGTCAGCACCAGCACCAGGGCAAAGCCCAGGCCGAGTTTGCGTGCCATGCCCAGGTTCGCCAGCACACCGTGCTTGCTCGTGCCCATGCCGATTCCCCTTCTGCGTGCGAGGTTATCCCGAAGGCCAAGGGTGGCAACGTTGCCAGCCGATGAACAAGGGCCTGACGTCAGAATAGTGTCAAATAGCTATGAGCGTGTCGCTATCAGCTTGGCAGAGGTCGCCCTGCGTGCTGAAGGAAGGCCTGGGCGCGGGAGTCCTGCCCGTAAGCGACATTGATGCGCAGCCAGGCGCTGGCCGCGCCCTGGTAATCGAAGGCGCTGCCGGGGGTTAGCAGCACGTCGTGTTCCAGTGCAAGGCGCTCCAGGCTGGCAAAATCGCGGCCTGGCACCCGGGCCCAGACGGTTGTAGTAGCCGGGGTTTTCCACAAGGACCGTGTCGCCCGGACGCAGCAGGGTGCGCACCAGCAGGTCCAGGCCGTGGCTGGCGCCGTGGGTGGTGAGGATACGTTCGGGGCCGGCGGCGATGCCCAGCTGCGCCAGGCGCTTGTGCAGCTGTTGGCGCAGGCTGGCCAGGCCAAGGGGTGGGCAATAGTCGAACAGGTCCTGCGGGTTGCCACGGCTTACCTGGCGCACTGCCTGGGCCAGCTCGGTGGCCGCGCGCCAACTACGACGCACTGACCGCCTGGCTGCGGGCCAAGGCCCGAATCGACGGCAGGCGCGCGCCGGGCGCAGGCGTTGCTGGTCGATCCAGGTTTGCAGGTGGTCGGTGAGTTGCTGCACCAGCGGGGTGGGGCTGGTGCGGTCGAGGGGCAAGTGTTCGCTGGTTTTGAGCGAACAGTTAAGCATAAAGGGTTGGCGGTGTGTCTGGTAATGGGGGTGGGCTGGCATCAGAGTGGGCAGGCCCGACCCTTTCGCGGGTGAACCCGCTCCCACAGAGATCGCACCCAACCCGAGAGCGGTGCAGTACCTGTAGGTTTACCCGCGAAGATGGCCACATCGATATCGGCTCAGATCGCCGTAGCCCCACCATCCACTGCCAGGCAATGCCCTGTGGTAAACGCCGCGCCATCACTGCACAGGTACAGCACGGCGCTGGCAATTTCCTCGACCTTGCCAATGCGCCCCACCGGATGCATGGCAGCGGCAAACTCGGCCTTGCGTGGGTCGGCCTCATAGGCGCGGCGGAACATGTCGGTGTCGATCACCGCCGGGCACACCGCATTCACCCGGATGCCCTTCTTGGCGTATTCGATGGCCGCCGACTTGGTCAGGCCGATCACCGCGTGCTTGGAGGCGCTGTAGATGCTCATCTTCGGCGCCGCGCCCAAGCCCGCCACCGAAGCGGTATTGACGATGGCCCCACCGCCCTGGGCCAACAGCAACGGCAGCTGATACTTCATGCACAGCCACACACCCTTCACGTTGACGCCCATGATGGCATCGAACTCCGCCTCGCTGCCCTCGGCCAGGCGGCCCTGCTCTATCTCGATACCTGCGTTGTTGTAGGCATAGTCCAGCCGGCCGTAGGCAGCGATCAGGCGCTCGTGCAGTTGGCGCACCTCGGCGTCACGAGTAACGTCGCAGGCAATGAACAGCGCCTCCCCGCCCGCGGCGTGGATCAGGGCTACAGTGGCCTCGCCGCCGGCCGGGTCGAGGTCGGCCACCACCACCTTCAGGCCCTCCTGGGCGAAAGCCAGGGCGGTTGCCCGGCCGATGCCGGCGCCGCCGCCGGTGACCAGGGCAACCTGGCCGGAAAAGGTCATGCTCATCGCGTGCTCCAAAGCGTGCTTGGTGGGGTTCAGAGCATAGTCAGCCACCGCTCGCCCGGGCAGCATCATCACCCCACCGGTTGGGCTACCATGCTTGTCAGTGATGTTAAGGACCTGCCTACATCAACAGGGTAGATTTGACGCCTCCCCCTTCAATGCCTACGAGGACCCGCCATGACCAACACCAACCGCCGCTTCCTGCTCGCCAAACGCCCGGTCGGCGCCGTGCGCCGTGACGACTTCAGCTTCGAGACCGTGCCCGCCGAACAACCCGGCGAAGGCCAGGTGCTGGTGCGCAACCTGTACCTGTCGCTGGACCCGGCCATGCGCGGCTGGATGAACGAAGGCAAGTCCTACATCCCGCCCGTGGCCCTGGGCCAGGTGATGCGCGCGCTGGGTGTTGGCGAGGTTGTTGCCTCCAACCATCCCAGTTACAAGCCGGGCGACCATGTAAGCGGCGCACTTGGCGTGCAGGACTACTTCACTGGCGAACCCCAGGGCCTGCACAAGATCGACCCCAACCTGGCGCCCCTGCCCCGCTATCTGTCGGCGCTGGGCATGACCGGCATGACCGCCTACTTCGCCCTACTGGACGTCGGCCAACCCAAGGCCGGTGACACCGTGGTGATTTCCGGCGCGGCTGGCGCGGTGGGCAGCATTGTCGGGCAAATTGCCAAGATCAAAGGCTGCCGCGTGGTCGGCATTGCCGGCGGCGCCGAGAAGTGCCAGTACCTGAAGGACGAACTGGGCTTTGATGGGGTGATCGACTACAAGGCCGAAGACGTGCTGGCCGGCCTGAAGCGCGAATGCCCCAAAGGCGTGGACGTGTACTTCGACAACGTCGGCGGCGACATCCTCGACGCCGTGCTGACCCGCATCAACTTCAAGGCACGCATCGTGATTTGCGGCGCGATCAGCCAGTACAACAACAAGGAAGCGGTGAAAGGCCCGGCCAACTACCTGTCACTGCTGGTGAACCGCGCGCGCATGGAAGGCTTCGTGGTGATGGATTACGCCAAGGATTACGGCAAGGCCGCGCTGGAGATTGCCGGGTGGCTGGCCAGCGGGCAGGTGAAGAGCAAGGAGGATGTGGTGGAAGGGCTGGAGACCTTCCCCGAGACCTTGCTGAAGCTGTTCAGTGGGGAGAACTTTGGCAAGTTGGTGCTGAAGGTTTGATTGGGGATTGCGTTTGGGCGTCCAGGCGAATGCCTTGGGTTTTGCTGCGCCTGTGAGATCGAGCGCCGCCCGCGCGGCGCTTCGCGGGGCAAGCCCGCTCCCACATTTGTTGCAACGTGGCCATGTCTGTGAGGCCGTGGTTGTCAGTTTTGTTAGCATGACTGGACTTCGAGGTGGGCATTGATACCGCCCCACCTGTCTCAAGACCTGCACCAAGGCAGGCAACCATGGCCTGGCAGGTTCGGCACGTTGCAACAAATGTGGGAGCGGGCTTGCCCCGCGAAGCGCCGCGCGGGCGGCGCTCGATCTAACAGGCGCTACGGCACGTGAGGCGTACACCTGTCAGCCCCTCCAGAATCGTCAGACTTTCCTGAACCTTGCCCCCACCGCTTCAGCTTGAAGCAGCAAGCGAACTATCCTACGCAGCGGTCGGAAGCAGCTGAATTGTCGGGGAAATCCCTCAGGGATAACTTCACCGGGTCGCCATGTTGGTGACCGGGTGTGAGAACCTGTTATGCACTGCTGCTCAACTGTTCAATGGCAGCCATTCGCGGGCAGGCTTTGGCTTGGCCGGCGTCAGTGCACCGGTTTCTCACCCCGCGCAATGGCTGCCACCTTTATCCGTGAGAAAGATCCGGGTGGTTGCTCCTCGTCACGCACTGGATTTTCACCATGAAAAAGAACACCCCCTCCCCCATCCTCACCGCAGGCCTCGAAACCTTCCTCGAAGCCGGCAACCCCACCCTCGACCTGCTCCGCGTACAGCCCGGCGTGCCCATCGATGATGCCTACGAGCACGTGTCAGTCCTGCTGGGCTACATCAAGCACCTTGTGCGCGAAGGCGACATGGAAGATGACCACAAGCTGCTGGGCTCAGCCGATTACCTGCTGGCCATGGCCAAGGCCCTGATGAACGACATCGAACTGGCCAAGAACAAGCTGCACTGACAGGGCAACGCAGCCCCTTGTGGAAGCGGCCGGCACAGCAGACGCTTCCACACCGTTACAACCCCACACAAGTCTTCGCACCGTCGCTCTGGTAGCATCCGGCGCGCGCCAACATCTTTGCCGCCTCAACCGGCAATCATAGGTAAATCAAGAGCATGGGCCCTGCAAGCAGCACGGCTCTAACGGGGGATCAATGGATTTATGGACTGCCTTCCAGGCAATCATCCTGGGAGTGGTTGAAGGGCTCACGGAGTTTCTACCAATCTCCAGTACCGGGCACCAGATCATCGTTGCCGATTTGATAGATTTCGGCGGTGAACGCGCAATAGCGTTCAACATCATCATCCAGTTGGCGGCGATCCTGGCGGTAGTTTGGGAGTTTCGCGGCAAGATCCTGGAAGTGGTGTTCGGCCTGACCAGCCAGCCCACGGCGCGGCGCTTCACCGGCAACCTGCTGTTGGCGTTTCTGCCGGCGGTGGTGCTGGGCGTGCTGTTCGCCGACCTGATTCACCACTACCTGTTCAACCCGATCACCGTGGCAACGGCCTTGGTGGTTGGCGGGGTAATCATGCTCTGGGCCGAACGCCGTACCCACCGTGTGGCGGTCGACCACGTCGATGACATGCGCTGGAGCCATGCCCTGAAGATCGGTTTCGTCCAGTGCCTGGCAATGATCCCGGGCACGTCGCGTTCCGGGTCCACCATCATCGGCGGCCTGCTGTTCGGCCTGTCGCGCAAGGCGGCCACCGAGTTCTCGTTCTTCCTGGCGATGCCGACCATGGTCGGTGCGGCGGTGTATTCAGGTTACAAGTACCGCGAGCTGTTCCAGCCCGGCGACCTGCCGGTGTTCGCCATCGGCTTCGTGACCTCGTTCATCTTCGCCATGATCGCCGTGCGTGCGCTGCTCAAGTTCATCGCCAACCACAGCTACGCAACGTTCGCGTGGTATCGCATCGCCTTCGGTTTATTGATCCTGGCTACCTGGCAGTTCGGCTGGATCGACTGGTCGACAGCTCAGGGCTGATATCACGACACACGAAAATGAAAAAGGGCTGCATCGCAGCCCTTTTTCATTGGTCAGGTTCAGCCGCGTATTTCAGCAACTACCGCAGCCAGCGCTTGCGCCGGGTCGGCAGCCTGGCTGATCGGCCGGCCGATCACCAGGTAATCCGAACCCGCATCCAGTGCCTGGCGCGGGGTGAGGATACGGCGCTGGTCATCCTGCGCACTGCCCGCCGGGCGAATACCCGGGGTCACCAGTTGCAGCGACGGGTGCGCAGCCTTCAGTGCCGGGGCTTCCAGAGCCGAGCACACCAAACCGTCCATGCCAGCCTTCTCGGCCAGCGCCGCCAGGCGCAGCACCTGCTCTTGCGGGTCGACATCCAGGCCGATACCGGCCAGGTCTTCACGCTCCATGCTGGTCAGCACAGTCACGCCAATCAGCAACGGCTGCGGGCCGCTGCGCTTGGCCAGCTCTTCGCGGCAGGCCGCCATCATGCGCAGGCCACCGGAGCAATGCACGTTCACCATCCACACACCCATCTCGGCCGCAGCCCTCACCGCCATGGCGGTGGTGTTGGGGATGTCGTGGAACTTGAGGTCCAGGAACACTTCGAAGCCCTTGTCGCACAGGGTTTCGACAATGCCCGAAGCACTGCTGGTGAACAGCTCCTTGCCAACCTTCACCCGGCACAGCGCAGGGTCAAGCTGGTCAGCCAGCTTCAGGGCGGCCTCACGGGTAGGGAAATCCAGGGCGACGATCAGGGGCGTCTGGCAGGCGGACATGGGCAGGGTCTCTTGGCAAGTCGAAAACGGCGCGCATTGTAAACGAAGTGGCGCAGGCTTTGGGGCCCGCGGGTCACGGAATTGGCCCGGCAGTGGCTGGCTCCTATAATTGAACCAACGGAACGGGCAATTGCTCAACATTTGTACAAGCGCTGCCCATCACCAGCAAAGGAGAACGACAATGCCCTGGTATGCCTGGCTGATACTCATCATAGCCCTCGGCTCGATCGTCGGCGGGCTGATGCTGCTGCGCGACACCGCAAAAAAACTGCCACTGACCGAAGAACAGCTGCGCAAGGTGCATGAGCGCAATGCCGAAGCGGATGCCAAGGATGCGCAGGACCGCTAGCCTGCCTGTCGGCGCTGGCACGGTCTGATCGGCTGATACATAACTCATTGGGCCCTGTGGGAGCGGCTTTAGCCGCGAATACCGGCGCAGCCGGTGCCATGCACCGCGTTTGGTTCTTCGCGGCTAAAGCCGCTCCCACAGGGTACGCGGACCGCTTTCGAATTCAGTTCTCTCAATTGAATCTTCATGAAAGTCAGGGCCAGGACGTAAACCCCAGCCCCCTCCCCCTTATTCCACCATCACCTTGTCCCGGTTACGCTCCAGCAACGCATTACCAATCCCCTTGATCTCCAGCAGCTCATCCACCGAAGCAAACGGCCCATTGGCCTCCCGGTAGGCCACTATGGCCTCAGCCTTGGCCTTCCCTATCCCGTTCAACTCCTTCTGCAAAGTAAGCGCGTCAGCGGTGTTCAGGTCCAGCCGCTGCGGCTGCTGGGCCTGCTGCTGGGTTACCACCGGCACCGGCTCGGCCACCGCCGTGGTGCTGGCCGGGGCGGCGCTAAGGGAAAAGGACAGGCTGGCGAACAGCGGCAGCAGCAAGTACGACAGAACGTTGTTACGCATGGTGAACACTCCTGGGTTGGTCATTTTCCAGCAGCCGGTTTCCTTCAGCTGCGCAATCAACCCTAGCGGCAAACCCGACATCGAAACAGCTACCATCATCGGCGGATGGTTACCAAATCGATCAATCACCCAACCAACTTCGCCAACCCAAAAAAACAATCGCCTTTTCCCTCCACCACCCCAGCCCGAGAGCATTGGCGCCATGCATCACGGCGTGTAGCCGAATACCCGTTTGTCCGATGCCGCATTCACAGCAAAACCTGCCCACATTCCTACAACCTCCGGTGAACAAGGCCTGAGCAGGAACAACCGCACTCTCCAGCGGGCCATCCCCCCTACGCCAACTGGCATCACATGAACCAACTGCTAGATTTCTTGAGCAATGGACAGCCGTTTGCTTGAAGGACCCAAGCTGCATGCCCTCACCCACCCGCCGCTTGCCCTCGCTCCCGGCCCGTCCACAAGGCCAGTCTCCGCGCGCCTGCCCGGCCCCTTTTGGCCCACCCGTACCAGCCCGTCCAGCAAGAGGATCACCGCCGTGCCCCTCAAGACCCTCACCGTATTTGGCACCCGTCCAGAAGCCATCAAGATGGCCCCCCTTGCCCTGCAACTCGCCCAGGACGCCCGTTTCGAGTCGCGCGTGTGCGTCACCGGCCAGCACCGGCAAATGCTGGACCAGGTACTGGAACTGTTCGGTATCACCCCCGATTACGACTTGAACATCATGAAACCCGGCCAGGACCTGACCGGCGTGACCACCGGGATTTTGCAGGGTATCCAGCCGGTACTGGCCGAATTCAAGCCCGATGTGGTGCTGGTGCATGGCGACACCGCGACCACTTTTGCTACCAGCCTGGCAGCCTACTACCAACAAATACCCATAGCCCATGTAGAAGCCGGCCTGCGCACCAATAACCTGTATTCACCCTGGCCAGAGGAAGGCAACCGGCGCCTTACCGGCACCCTGGCCGCCCTGCACTTCGCCCCCACCGCCACCTCGCGTGACAACCTGCTAAGGGAAGGCATCGACCCGGCGAGCATCTTCGCCACCGGCAACACTGTGATCGACGCCCTGCTGGAAGTGGTGCACAAACTGGAGAGCCCGGCGCTGAGGGCACAGTTCGAGCGCCAGTTCGATTACCTGGCTGCCAACCGCCGCATGGTTTTGGTAACAGGCCATCGTCGCGAGAACTTTGGCGGTGGCTTCGAACGCATCTGCCAGGCTTTGGTACAGACGGCGCGCCAGTTTCCGGAGGTGGATGTAGTGTACCCGGTGCACCTCAACCCCAACGTGCGCGAGCCGGTCAACCGGCTGCTGGCGGATGTGGGGAATATCTACCTGATCGAACCACTGGATTACCTGCCGTTCGTTTATCTGATGAGCCGGGCGTATGTAATTTTGACAGACTCGGGGGGTATTCAGGAGGAAGCGCCGGCGCTGGGTAAGCCGGTGCTGGTGATGCGCGATACCACGGAGCGGCCAGAGGCGGTGGCAGCGGGGACGGTGAAGCTGGTGGGTACGGAGGTTGAGACTATTGTCGGAGAGTTGGCTCGGTTGCTGACGGATGAGGGGGCGTATCGGGAGATGAGCGTGGCGCATAATCCGTATGGTGATGGGAAGGCGTGTGGGCGGATTGTGGGGGCGCTTGCTGGTTTCGCCATTGCACTGGATGGACAGGAGGAGCCCTACGCCGCAAGACCATACAAACGCTAATCAAAACGAGAAACAGTTACACATGATTACGAGGACCACCAAATCTTTACCATGATTTGTGATGCATAAAAAATTGCCTTGGTCATAAAGGTGTAAAGATTTGGCATCGTGCACTAGGAATGGTGCAGCTTCACAAATACTTGACTGCAAGTCGGAAGACAGATCTGTCTCGTCGAACGCTAGTTGTGCCAGCACCCTCTGCCGCGCCTCGTTAGATTTTTCCGCTCCTGCCCGAGACTTAAGACAGCCGTCCACTACTGAATACCGCAAGACTGACCATGCTGGCTCTCCACAGACTGATCAATGATCGCAGTCGGATGTGATTCGAAAGCCAGCCCTAGCCGCTAGTGATCAAATTTCGCTCTGCTCCTATTGCTTCCTTGTGCGTCTTATTGTACGGGCGTATTTTCGTACAAGCAGGTATGATGCGGAAAAAATTGCACCATCAGGAGCTAGATCCCACAATGACGTCTATAGTTCACGCCAAGGTGGCAGATGCTATATCGCTGCACAACGATCAGAAATACCGACCTGACATCGACGGACTGCGCGCTATCGCCGTTCTAGCGGTCATATTTTACCACTTCAAGGTCCCGTTCTTCACCGGTGGCTTTATTGGAGTAGACGTATTCTTTGTAATAAGTGGATACCTCATTACCAAGGGCATACTGAGCCAACAACGTATAGGTCGCTTCAACTTCAGCGACTTCTATACCCGACGCGTTCGGCGGCTGATTCCTGCCCTACTAGCAACTATCGTCGCTTCATTCATAGCAGCAGCTTTCTTGTTTTCGCCAGCTGACTTCAAGCAAATGTCTGGCTCCACCGTCTACGCATTAGCCGGGATATCTAATCTCTTCTTCTGGATGGAAACCGGATATTTTGATACTGCATCAGATGTAAAACCTTTGTTACACACTTGGTCCCTAAGTGTAGAAATCCAATTTTACATCCTTTGGCCGCTCATGTTGATCGGAATATCTAATTACACCAAAAACCTGCTCGCGGCAACCTCGACTGTATTCATTTTAGGCGCTGCGGCTGCATATTTTTTCCTGCAGCACGATGCAAGCGGCGCTTTTTTTCTTTCACCGTTTCGAGTTCATGAGTTCCTACTTGGTGCGCTTGTAGTTCTCGTCGAACAAAACAGATTCAACCAACTCATAAAAGAAATAGCATATGCGACCGGTCTAGCATTAGTCATAACTCCAGTTTTTTTCTACGACAGTGATACCACCCTTTTCCCGGGGGCGGCCGCAATGGTACCGGTAATAGGCGCAGCGCTGATGATATTCGCTGGAGACACTGCAAAATTAGCAAAATTCTGTAGATCCCGAGGAGCAGTGAAAGTTGGCGAAATAAGTTACTCACTCTACCTAGTGCATTGGCCTCTCTATGTATTCACTAGCTACATAGCATTTAAAAATATTTCCGCAGCAAGCATTGTCACGCTGCTTCTTGCGACATTCGCGCTAGCTACGGCCCTCTATTACGTTATCGAAAAACCGTTACGACACCAGTCAAGTTCAAAGCTGTCAGGCCCCGAATTCGCCCTAAGTACATTAATTTGCTCATTGGCCATTATCGTAACTGCTGCAAGTAGCTGGGCGAAAAATGGATGGGAGTGGCGTTTGCCAGAAGAAATCAGAAATATAGCAAAAATCAATATTAAAGAACTAAACGATTACACTTGGACAGCGCATAAAGCGCTTAATAAAAAATCTTCATTTGACCCATCTTCAAACAAAGAAAAAATATTGATCATTGGAGACTCTCAGGCAGCTGACGTAGTAAATATGCTAACTGAAAGCGGCGAAATTAAAAACTACGACGTCATTTCTAGAATAGTAGTTACCGATTGCGCCACTCCATATTTGTCCGCCAATGACGCTGACCACTTCTTCAAGAGCGTCAACACGTTCACAATTAAACGACCAGAACTGATTAGTCAATGCAGAACCCAGCACCAACACCTCATGGATGAAAAGCTACTAAAATCCGCCGACAAGATCTTCATATCATTCCAATGGCGCCCGTTTGCAATCGATTACAACATAAAAGCGATTAACCATATAAAATCAATCACTAACGCGAAGATTTACGTTTTCAGCAGGAAGGACCTTACTCAAGGTAGCATAGCGATCATAACATCCCTTGGCCGAACTACTGGCGCCAACAGCTATGCAGCCTCACTTCGCAGCAAAGAAAACGAAGAAATCAGCAAAAAAATGTCCTTTATCCCGAATACAACCTTTATCGACCTCATGTCGCTTACATGTCCAAATGAAAGCTCATGCGTGGTGCTCACCCCAAATAATCAGCCTGTATTTTTTGACTCTGCACACCTGACCAAAGATGGCGCAAAAATGATGGGCCTAGAACTAACTAAGACGCTCTTGTAACACTCCTGGCAACTGTAACCCCTAGGCTCTGTACGAAATCCCGAGAAACCCGATCGCTGCCCCTTGAACGCTGAGATTTTGTAGAGTCATCCGCCATCTACGGAAAGGAATTCTGTGATG
>NZ_NEJN01000041.1:0-559 GCF_002113105.1 Pseudomonas sp. B22(2017) | reverse complement strand
GACCATGAAGAACGGCGGCTTCTCGATCACGTCGTGGCCGATGTTGACGATCAGGTCGGCGGCTTCGACGGCGCGGTGCACGAAGTCACCCGACGACAGTGCGGCGTTGCCCAGGAAGCGCGGGTGGCGCTCGTCGACCACACCTTTGCCCATCTGGGTGGTGATGAACGGGATACCGGTCTTGTCGATCAGTTGCTTGAGGACCTTGGCGGTCATCTTGCGGTTGGCGCCGGCGCCGATCACCAGGATCGGGTTGCGAGCTTTCTGCAGTTTTTCCACGGCGGCTTCGATGGCCTTGTGCTCGGCCAGCGGGCGGCGGCTCAGGCTAGGCGGAATCGGCAGGCTTTCGGTCTGCTCGGCGGCGATGTCTTCCGGCAGCTCCAGGTGCACGGCACCCGGCTTCTCTTCTTCGGCCAGGCGGAAGGCTTCGCGCATACGGGCCGGGATGTTGTCGGCGGAGGCGAACTGGTGGGTGTACTTGGTGATGGGGTCCATCATGCCGCACACGTCGATGATCTGGAAACGGCCCTGCTTGGACTTCTTGATCGGCTTCTGGCCG
>NZ_NEJN01000017.1:0-113510 GCF_002113105.1 Pseudomonas sp. B22(2017) | reverse complement strand
CCCCCTCCGCAACCCCCACACAACCCAATTCCCTGACCTCCGGCAGATGAGCCCCCGGCGCGCCTATGGTAGAGTGGCGGCCTTTTTCCGAAGGGGCGTTTACTGTGTGGGAATTGGTCAAGTCCGGTGGTTGGATGATGCTGCCGATCATTCTGAGCTCCATCGCTGCCATGGCTATCGTCGTCGAGCGCCTGTGGACCCTGCGCGCCAGCCGCGTCACCCCGCCGCACCTGCTGGGTCAGGTGTGGATGTGGATCAAGGACAAGCAACTGACCAGTGACAAGCTCAAGGCCCTGCGCGCCGATTCGCCACTGGGCGAAATCCTTGCCGCCGGTCTGGCCAACTCGCGCCATGGCCGCGAAATCATGAAGGAATGCATCGAGGAGGCCGCTTCGCGCGTCATCCACGAACTGGAACGCTACATCAGTACCCTCGGCACCATCGCCGCCATGGCTCCGCTGTTGGGCCTGCTGGGCACCGTGCTGGGCATGATCGACATCTTCAGCGCCTTCATGGGCTCGCAGATGACCGCCAACGCCGCGGTGTTGGCCGGTGGTATCTCCAAAGCCCTGGTCACCACCGCGGCCGGCCTGATGGTTGGTATCCCGGCGGTGTTCTTCCACCGCTTCCTGCAGCGCCGCATCGATGAGTTGGTGGTGGGCATGGAGCAGGAAGCGATCAAGCTGGTGGAGGTGATCCAGGGCGACCGCGAAGTGGAAGTGGCCGGAGGCAAGGCGTGAAGTTCCGGCGCAATCGCCAGCGGGAGAACGTCGACATCAACCTGGCGTCGCTGATCGACGTGGTGTTCGTCCTGCTGCTGTTCTTCGTGGTCACCACCACCTTCACCCGCGAGACCCAGCTGCGCGTCGAGCTGCCTGAAGCTGCCAGCGCCGAGCCGGCGGCGCCCGACCAGGGCAAGCTGGTGGAAATCACCATCAGCGCCGAAGGCGTGTACTCGGTGAACAACCACTTGCTGCCAAAGAGCGACCTGGCCACCCTGAGCGAAGCGATCGAGCGTGAGTCGGGCGGCGACAACAAGCTGCCGCTGGCCATCAGCGCCGACGGCAAGACCCCGCACCAGGCCGTGGTCACTGCGATGGATGCCGCCGGCAAGCTCGGTTTCAGCCAGTTGCGCATGACCACCGTCGAGGCGGCCCAGGGCACACCTTGATGGCCTTCGCCGACCGCCTGCTCGCCGCCTGGTACGCCGGGCACCCGGCCCTGGCGCTGCTGCGCCCGCTGGAGGCGCTGTATCGCCGCGTGGTCACGCGCAAGCGGGCGCGTTTTCTCAGTGGCGAAAGTGCCAGCTACCGGGCCCCGGTGCCGGTCATCGTGGTGGGTAACATTACCGTGGGTGGTACCGGCAAGACGCCGATGATCCTCTGGCTGATCGAGCACTGCCGCAAGCAGGGGTTGAAAGTGGGCGTGGTCAGCCGTGGCTATGGCGCCAAGCCGCCGCAGCTACCCTGGCGCGTGCAGCCCGATCAGGCGGCCGGGCAGGCCGGCGATGAACCGCTGCTGATCGTGCAGCGCACCGGCGTGCCGCTGATGATCGACCCCGACCGCTCCCGGGCCGTGCAGGCATTGCTGGCCAGCGAACCCCTCGACCTGATCCTGTGTGACGACGGCATGCAGCACTATCGCCTGGCGCGCGACCTGGAGCTGGTGCTGATCGATGCCGCACGCGGCCTGGGCAATGGCCGCTGCCTGCCGGCGGGGCCACTGCGTGAGCCCGCCGAGCGCCTGCACGAGGCTGACGCAGTGCTGTTCAACGGCGCCAGCGCAGACCGCGCCGATGGTTTCGGCTTCCGCCTGCAGCCGTCCGCCCTGGTGAACCTGCGCAGTGGCGAGCGCCGTGCGCTTGACCATTTTCCCGCAGGCCAACGCCTGCACGCGGTGGCCGGTATCGGCAACCCGCAACGTTTCTTCAATACCCTGCTGGGGCTAAACTGGCAGCCGGTACCGCATCCCTTTGCCGACCATGCGCAGTTCAGCGCCCAGAGCCTGGCCTTCAGCCCGCCGCTGCCGCTGGTCATGACCGAAAAGGATGCGGTGAAATGCCGGGCCTTCGCCGCTGACGACTGGTGGTACCTGGCCGTCGAGGCGCAGCCCACGCCGGCTTTCAGCGCCTGGTTCGACAACCAGTTGCAACGCTTGCTGCGCAAGCCCTGAGCCCTTTTTCAATTCCCGGCCACCTGGCCTAAAGGAAGCCTCAAATGGACACCAAACTGCTCGATATCCTGGCCTGCCCGATCACCAAGGGCCCGCTCAAGCTCAGTGCCGACAAGACCGAGCTGATCAGCAAGGGTGCTGGTCTGGCCTACCCGATCCGCGACGGCATCCCGGTCATGCTGGAAAGCGAGGCACGCACCCTGACCGATGAAGAGCGTCTGGACAAATGAGCCTGGATTTCACCGTGGTGATCCCCGCCCGGCTGCGCTCCACGCGCCTGCCGGGCAAGCCATTGCTGTCGATCGCCGGCAAGCCGATGGTGCAGCATGTGTGGGAACAGGCCCGCAAGAGCGGCGCCAGCCGCGTGGTCATCGCCACCGACGACGCCAGCATCGTAGAGGCCTGCAAGGCCTTCGGCGCCGAAGTGCTGCTGACCCGTGCCGACCATGAGTCCGGCACCGACCGCCTGGCCGAAGTGGCCGTACACCTAGGCCTGTCTGCCGATGCCATCGTGGTCAATGTGCAGGGCGACGAGCCGCTGATCCCGCCGGTGATCATCGACCAGGTGGCAGCCAACCTGGCGGCGCATCCGGAAGCCGGCATCGCCACCCTGGCCGAACCGATCCATGAGCCGGAAACCGTGTTCAACCCCAATGCGGTCAAGGTGGTCAGCGACAAGAACGGCCTGGCCCTGACCTTCAGCCGTGCGCCGCTGCCCTGGGCTCGCGATGCTTTTGCCAAGGATCGCAACCTGTTGCCAGAAGGCGTGCCATATCGCCGCCACATCGGCATGTACGCCTACCGCGTCGGCTTCCTGCAGGACTTCGTCAGTTGGGGCCCATGCTGGCTCGAGCAGACCGAAGCGCTGGAGCAGCTGCGTGCCCTGTGGCATGGCGTGCGCATCCACGTCGAAGACGCCATCGAGGCGCCTGCCGTGGGCGTGGATACCCCTGAAGACCTGGAGCGCGTACGGCGCTTGCTGGAGGCCTGATGCGCGTCCTGTTCGTCTGCCTCGGCAATATCTGTCGCTCGCCCACCGCCGAAGGCGTGCTGCGCCATCAATTGCAGGCTGCCGGGCTTGCAGACCGGGTGCATGTGGCCTCGGCCGGCACCGGCGACTGGCACGTCGGCAAGGCGCCCGACAGCCGCACCTGCAAGGCAGCGCTGGCGCGTGGTTATGACCTGTCGCAGCAGCGTGCCCAGCAGGTCAAGGCGGCGCATTTTGCCGAATATGACCTGATCCTGGCCATGGACGAGAGCAACCTTGGCCACTTGCGTGCGATGCGCCCGCACACGGCAGTGGGGGAGCTCGACCTGTTCCTGCGCCGTTATGGCGCAGCGCTGGATGAAGTGCCGGACCCGTACTACGGTGGCGCCGACGGCTTCGAGCAGGTGCTCGACCTGGTTGAAGCGGCGTGCCAGGCGCTGGTCCTGGAAATCAAGGGGCGGATATGACAGTGCAGTGGCAGGAGCAGGTATCGCTCAAGCCGTACAACACCTTTGGCATCGACGTGAAGGCGCGGTATTTCACCCAGGCACATGATGACCAGGAGGTGCGCCTGGCGCTGGCCCAGGCGCAGCAAGGCGGCGTGCCGGTGCTGGTGATTGGCGGTGGCAGCAACTTGCTGCTCACCCGCGATATCGATGCGCTGGTGCTGCATATGGCCAGCCGTGGTCGGCGCGTGCTCGGCGACGATGGCGAACGTATCGTGGTCGAGGCCGAGGCCGGTGAGCCGTGGCACCCGTTCGTGCAGTGGACACTGGCGCAGGGCTATTGCGGGCTGGAGAACCTCAGCCTGATCCCCGGCACCGTGGGCGCCGCGCCGATGCAGAACGTGGGCGCCTATGGCGTGGAGATCAAGGACGTATTTGTCGGCTTGACCGCCCTGGACCGCGAGACCGGCGAGTTGCGTGACTTCGGCCTGGCTGAATGTGCCTTCGGGTATCGCGACAGCCTGTTCAAGCGCAACCCTGGGCGTTGGTTGATCCTGCGTGTGCGCTTTGCCTTGAGCCGTACGCTACAGGCTCACCTGGACTACGGCCCGGTGCGCCAGCGCCTGGCGGAGCAGGGCGTGACCGAGCCGACCGCGCAGGCGATCAGCGAGGCGATCTGCAGCATTCGCCGCGAGAAGCTCCCAGACCCGGCAGAGCTGGGTAATGCCGGGAGCTTCTTCAAGAACCCGGTGGTCTCGGCGGAACTGGTCGAGCGTATTCGTGCGCAGTACCCGGGGGTAGTGGCTTATCCCCAAGCCGATGGCCAGGTGAAGCTGGCGGCAGGCTGGTTGATTGAGCAGGCAGGCTGGAAGGGCCACCGCGAGGGGGATGCCGGGGTGCATCGTTTGCAGTCGCTGGTGCTGGTCAACTACGGCCAGGCGAGCGGGGCGCAGATGCATGCACTGGCGTGCCGGATCCAGGCCGATATCCTCGAGCGGTTCGGGGTCGAGCTGGAGATGGAGCCTAACCTCTACTGATTCAGTGCCTGGGCTGGCCCTTTCGCGGCTGAAGCCGCTCCCACAGGGACGTCATAGGGCTTGAGGGTGGTGGGGGCCTGTGGGAGCGGGTTTACCCGCGAAGAGGCCGGTACAGGAAAAACGCCCAGCCAAGAAAAAGCCCCGCCAGTTCGCACTGGCGGGGCTTTTTCATTCAGCCTTGGCTATCAACCGTGATGAGGCTTTTGCTCATCGCTGGCTTCCAGGGCTGGCTCCTCGGCAGCAGCAGCTTCCTGCGCGGCCTTGGCTGCAGCCTCGGCCTCACGCTTGCGGCGACGCACTTCACGCGGGTCGTTCGGCGCACGGCCGTTGGCCAGCATGACAGTGGCAGGTTCCACCACCGCAGGGGCTTCGACCGGTGCAGGCTCGACGGCCACTGGTGCAGGCTCGGCCACCACTTCTGGCTGGGCTTCGACAACCGGGGCAGGTTGCTCGGCGACCGGAGCGGCTTCGACCACGGTCGGGGCCTGCTCGATTTCACCGGCTTCGACGGCAGGCGCTTCGACCGGTGCTTCGGCAACCACTACCGGTTCGGCAGCAGGTGCTTCGTCGACCACTGGCTGCGGAGTGACTTCGACCACTGGCTCGGCAGTTGCCTCGGCCACGGCCACAGGCTCGCTGACCGGCTGCTCGACCACAGGAGCCACAGCCACTTGTTCAGCCTCGGCAGCAGCTTCTACCTGCTCGAACTTCTCAGCCTGCTCGACCGGCTGGGCGACTTCGGCGGTGGCAAGCTCGGCCTGCTGGTTGGCCTGGGCTTCGGCGTCGGCACTGATGTTGCTGCTGGCGACAGCGGCAGTCACGGCCAGGCCGGCGGCCAGTTCGGCACCCAGCTCGGTGGCCTGGTGCTGTTGTGGCTGCTCTTCGCTGCCTTCTTCCTCGCTGCCATCGATCAGCTCGCCGTTGGCGTTGCGCTGACGCTCACGACGGTTGCTGCGACGACGCTGGCCACGGGAACGGCGGCGCGGGCGCTCGCCATCGGTGCCTTCCTGTTCGTCCTGCAGCAGTTCTTCGTTCGGCAGTTGCTCTTCGGCCAGCTCGGCAGCCTGCTCGGCGGCTTCTTCGGCTACGCGTGGCTGACGCTCTTCGCGTGGTGGGCGAGGGGCACGTTCTTCGCGTGGAGCACGTTCTTCACGAGGTGCACGCTCTTCACGAGGAGCACGTTCTTCACGAGGTGCACGTTCTTCACGAGGTGCACGCTCTTCACGAGGTGCACGCTCTTCACGAGGTGCGCGCTCTTCACGAGGTGCGCGTTCTTCACGTGGAGCACGTTCTTCACGAGGTGCGCGTTCCTCGCGAGGTGCACGCTCTTCACGTGGGGCACGTTCTTCACGGGCTACACGTTCCTCGCGCGGCTGACGTTCTTCACGCTCGGCAGGGGTGGCGTCCAGTGGCTCACGCAGTTCGCGCACACGCTCTTCGCCACGATTGCCACGGCGGTCTTCGCGTGGCTGGCGTGGGGCACGTTCTTCACGCGGTGCACGCTCTTCGCGCGGGGCACGTTCTTCACGAGGTGCGCGTTCGGCACGCTCTTCACGCGGCTTGCGCTCTTCGTCGCGACGGCCGTTGCGGTTGCGGCTCTGCTGACGGCCGTTGCGGCGTTCTTCGTTGCGTGGGCTGCGCTCGGCGGCCGGCTTCTCGGCGGCAGTGACAACCGGCGCTGCGGCAGGCTCTTCCTTGCCGGCGAACAGGCTTACCAGCGACTTCACCAGGCCCTTGAACAGGCTTGGCTCCGGAGCGACCGGGGCAGGGGCGACCGGTGCGGCAGGCTGCGGTTCTTCGACAGTGGCCGGTACCGGCGCGTTGGCGCGGGCCGGGGCGGTCTTGACTGCGGCTTCCTGGCGAACCAGGGTGCGGGTGGCGGTCGGCTGCGGCGCTTCTTCGGCTTCGGCGGCGGCGATCTCGTAGCTGGACTGGTTGCTCAGCACTTCCGGATTGTCGTCGCGCAGGCGCTGGACTTCGAAGTGAGGGGTTTCCAGGTGATCGTTCGGCAGGATGATGATGCGCGCACGGGTGCGCAGTTCGATCTTGGTGATCGAGTTGCGCTTCTCGTTGAGCAGGAAGGCAGCCACCGGGATCGGCACCTGGGCGCGAACTTCGGCGGTGCGGTCCTTCAGGGCTTCTTCTTCGATCAGGCGCAGGATGGCCAGCGACAGCGATTCGACGTCACGGATGATGCCGGTGCCGGAGCAGCGTGGGCAGACGATGCCGCTGCTTTCGCCCAGCGAAGGGCGCAGGCGCTGACGGGACATTTCCAGCAGGCCGAAGCGCGAGATGCGGCCGACCTGGACGCGGGCGCGGTCGGCTTCCAGGCACTCGCGAACACGTTCTTCGACGGCGCGCTGGTTTTTCGCCGGGGTCATGTCGATGAAGTCGATGACGATCAGGCCACCGATGTCACGCAGGCGCAGCTGGCGGGCGATTTCCTCGGCCGCTTCCAGGTTGGTCTGCAGGGCGGTTTCTTCGATGTCGCTGCCTTTGGTGGCGCGCGCCGAGTTGATGTCGATCGACACCAGGGCTTCGGTCGGGTCGATCACGATCGAACCGCCGGACGGCAGGTCGACCACGCGCTGGAAGGCGGTCTCGATCTGGCTTTCGATCTGGAAGCGGTTGAACAGCGGCACGCTGTCTTCGTACAGCTTGACCTTGCTGGCGTACTGCGGCATGACCTGGCGGATGAAGGTCAGGGCTTCTTCCTGGGCATCGATGCTGTCGATCAGCACTTCGCCGATGTCCTGGCGCAGGTAGTCGCGGATGGCGCGGATGATGACGTTGCTTTCCTGGTAGATCAGGAATGGCGCGGCGCGGTCCTGGGACGCTTCCTTGATGGCGGTCCACAGTTGCAGCAGGTAGTCGAGGTCCCACTGCATTTCTTCGCTGCTGCGGCCAAGGCCGGCAGTGCGCACGATCAGGCCCATGTCGCCCGGCACGGTCAGGCCGTTCAGGGCTTCACGCAGTTCGTTGCGCTCTTCGCCTTCGATGCGGCGGGAAATGCCACCGGCACGCGGGTTGTTCGGCATCAGCACCAGGTAGCGGCCGGCCAGGCTGATGAAGGTGGTGAGGGCGGCGCCTTTGTTGCCACGCTCTTCCTTCTCGACCTGGACGATGACTTCCTGGCCTTCGCTCAGCACTTCCTTGATGTTGACCCGCCCTTCGGGGGCTTTCTTGAAGTATTCGCGGGAGATTTCTTTCAGCGGCAGGAAGCCGTGACGTTCGGAGCCGAAGTCGACGAAGGCGGCTTCGAGGCTGGGTTCGATGCGGGTGATCTTGCCTTTGTAGATGTTGGCCTTTTTCTGCTCGCGCGCGCCGGACTCGATGTCCAGGTCGTAGAGACGTTGGCCGTCCACCAGGGCTACACGCAACTCTTCGGGTTGAGTCGCGTTAATCAGCATTCTTTTCATGTTGTACCGTCGGTTTCCGGGCTGCCGGAAACGGCGTTCGGCACACACGACGTCTCATGGTCGGTGCCAAGGTGCGCAAAGGGTGGCCGGGCCACCCCCGTGTCGAGCGACGTTCGGCACCAGCCGGTTGCCCAGCCTGCCGTTGTCGCGACGACGCGTCCTGTTTGCTGCGGTGCCAACAAGGCCCCGGTGGCTTCGAATTGGAATCCGAATCAACCAAGCGGGCCTTGTGCACTCAGTCAGGAGGAGGAATCAACCGTCAGCCGTGGACGCCCGGGGGCATCTGTTCAGGACCTTATCCGCTCGCCAGCCGCTCAGTGGGCTGGTGGCCGGACGCGGTGCTACACGGTCCGAGGGCTGTGCATCTCCACCCTGCACGTATCCCTGATAATTCGGGTGCTGCCGCGCGCTGAATCCGCAACGGGTTGCATTTTTCGCCAGCGCAGGTACTGCGCTGGCGCCATTCATGTCCAAGGCAGGTATTTCCGAAGCATTCGCCGGGCGTTGCGTGGAAGCGACGGGGCGGGCAGAGGTGCAGCGAAAAGAATCGGGTAAGCAGGTGAAACACCGCACTTGTCGTTTTTTTTCGGTCTTCTCTACACAGCGCTGGTGGCGATTCCAGGCAATTCGGTAAACTGGCGAAAACCCCGTAGGACGGCCTCGCGTCCTGGAGAATTGCGTTGGTCAGGGACCGGCTCGGAGCCTGGTGCCGCTGGCCTGCCGCTTTTGGCGGCGTTCGCGACTATAGCAGCAATGATTAAGTGCTTCAATTCCATAAAAAATTGTTATGATCCCGCCATGACGACCAATACCCCTCCGACTTCCGGCGTTCAGCTGATCGAAGTCGCGCCGGAGCTTGCCGGCCAACGCATCGACAATTTCCTCATCACGGCCCTCAAGGGCGTGCCCAAGACCTTGGTGTACCGCATCCTGCGCAAGGGTGAGGTACGGGTCAACAAGGGGCGCGTCAAGCCGGAGTACAAGATCCAGGCCGGGGACATCGTGCGGGTACCGCCCGTCCGCCTGCCGGAACGTGACGAGCCCGCGCCGGTGGCCCAGGGCCTGTTGCAGCGCCTGGAAGCGGCCATTGTCTACGAAGACAAGGCGCTGATCGTGATGAACAAGCCGGCCGGCATCGCCGTGCATGGCGGCAGCGGCCTGAGCTTCGGCGTGATCGAGGCGCTGCGCCAGTTGCGCCCGGACGCCAAGGAGCTGGAGCTGGTGCACCGCCTGGACCGCGACACCTCCGGACTGTTGATGATCGCCAAGAAGCGCAGCATGCTGCGGCACCTGCACGCCGCATTGCGTGGCGACGGTGTCGACAAGCGCTACATGGCGCTGGTGCGCGGCCACTGGCCGACCTCGAAGAAGCAGGTCAGCGCGCCGTTGCTCAAGAGCAACCTGCGCTCCGGCGAGCGCATGGTCGAGGTGAACGACGAGGGCAAGGAGGCGCTGACCCTGTTCCGCGTGCTGCGCCGCTTCGGCGAGTTCGCCACCATTGTCGAGGCGCGCCCGATCACTGGCCGTACTCACCAGATCCGTGTGCACACCCTGCATGCCGGGCATATGATCGCTGGCGATAGCAAGTACGGTGACGAAGACTTCAGTCGTGAAATTCGCGACTTGGGCGGCAAACGCCTGTTCCTGCATGCCTATGCGCTGACCGTGCCGCTGCCGGACGGAGGCGAGCTGAAGCTCGAGGCGCCGGTGGATGAAGTCTGGGCGAAAACCGTTGAACGTCTGAGTGCGTCCTGATCTATGAAAAAAGGCTATGAGCTACTGATCTTCGACTGGGACGGCACCCTGGCCGACTCGATCGGGCGTATCGTCGAGGCCATGAACGCCGCCGCCGAGCGTGCCGGTGAGGCGCAAAGCAGCGAGGACGCGGTCAAGGGCATCATCGGCCTGGCCCTGGGCGAGGCGATCCACACACTGTACCCGCACCTGGCGCCTGCTCAGGTCGAAAGCTTTCGTCAGCACTATGCCGATATCTACATGGCCCTGGACCAGCAGCCCTCGCCGCTGTTCGAGGGCGTGGTCGAGTCGCTGGATGCCTTCCGTGCCGAGGGTTACCGCCTGGCGGTGGCCACCGGCAAGGCGCGTCGCGGGCTGGACCGGGTGCTCAAGGCCAATGGCTGGGAGCAGTTCTTCGACATCACTCGCGCCGCCGACGAGACCCGCGGCAAGCCGCACCCGCTGATGCTCGAGGAAATTCTCCGGCATTGCGGTGTCGAAGCAGGGCGTGCGCTGATGGTTGGCGATTCGGCATTCGATCTGCAGATGGCCAGCAATGCCGGCATGCATTCGGTGGCCGTGGGCTATGGTGCCATGTCGCTGCAGGCACTGGCCGAGTTTGGTCCGCAGGTGTGCATCGATCATTTTTCCCAGTTGCGTGAGTGGCTGGGTGGTTCCGCAATTCCATTTCCAAGGTAGGTAAGCATGGCAGACGAATGGAAAGCCCCTGAGGCCGAACCCGACGAGGGGCGCGAAGAGCACAAGAGCTGGAAGCTGCTGGAAAAGACCCTGCTGGCGGGCGTTCAGGAGCAGCGCCGGGCGCGACGCTGGGGGATCTTCTTCAAGTTGCTGACCTTCGTCTACCTGTTCGGCATCCTGATCCTGTTCACGCCGTTGATGGACATGGACAATGCAGCGTCGCGCAGTGCCAGCCATACCGCGCTGGTCGAGGTGCGCGGGGTGATTGCCGACCAGGAGCCAGCCAGCGCCGACAATATCGTTAAGAGCCTGCGCGAGGCGTTCAAGGACAGCAAGACCAAGGCTGTGGTGATGCGCATCAACAGCCCGGGAGGCAGCCCGGTGCAGTCGGGTTACGTGTATGACGAAATTCGCCGTCTGCGGGCTGAATATCCGGCCATCAAGCTGTATGCGGTCATCGCCGACCTTGGCGCTTCCGGTGCCTACTACATCGCCAGTGCGGCGGACGAGATCTATGCCGACAAGGCCAGCCTGGTGGGCTCGATTGGTGTGACGGCGGCCGGTTACGGCTTTGTCGGCACCATGGAGAAGCTAGGTGTGGAGCGGCGTACCTACACTGCAGGCGAGCACAAGGCCTTCCTCGATCCGTTCTCGCCGCAGAAGCCGGAAGAGACCGAGTTCTGGCAGGGCGTACTGAATACCACGCACCAGCAGTTCATTGCCATGGTCAAGCAGGGGCGGGGTGAGCGCCTGAAGGACAAGGAGCATCCGGAGCTCTTCAGTGGCCTGGTCTGGTCGGGCGAGCAGGCCAAGGAGCTGGGCTTGGTGGATGGGTTGGGCAGTGCCAGCTATGTGGCGCGCGAGATCGTGGGTGAAAAGGAGTTGGTGGACTTCACCGTGCAGGAATCGGCGCTCGATCGCTTCTCCAAGCGCGTTGGCGCCAGCGTGGCTGAACGCTTGGCGATGTGGATGGGCTTCCAGGGGCCGCAGTTGCGCTGATCCGGGATTGTGGGGTGGCGCAGCGCGGCCTCAAAGTCTCAGGGAATCACCACCCCTTCCTTGGTCAACATATCCACCAGTCTAATCAACGGCAGTCCGATCAGGCTGGTCGCATCGCACCCGTGCGTGCTCTGGAACAGGCTCACTCCCAGGCCCTCGGCCTTGAAGCTGCCGGCGCAGTCCAGCGGCTGTTCCGCCGCCACATAGCGCTCCACTCGCTCCCGGTCCAGTTTGCGCAGGGTCACGGTAAACGGCACGCAGTCCATCTGGCAGTGCCCGGTGGCGCTGTTCAGCAGCGCCAGCCCGGTCAGGAAGCTCACCTGCTGCCCGCTGCACTCCAGCAGTTGCTCGCAAGCCCGCTCGAAGGTGTGCGGCTTGCCCAGTACCTGCTCGCCCAGCACCGCAACCTGGTCCGAACCAATGATCAGGTGCCCGGGGTGGCTGCCTGCCAGGGCCTCGGCTTTTTGCCTGGCCAGCCGCTGCACCAGCTCCACCGCCGGTTCGTCATCCAGGCGTCGCTCGTCTATATCGGGGCTTGCCCAGGTGAAGGGCAGGCGCAGGCGTGCAAGCAGTTCGCGGCGGTAGGCAGAGCTGGAAGCCAGTAACAGAGGAAGCATGGTAGACTCCTGAATCGGTTGAACAAATTCTATCACGCACGATGCCGCCGAATTTCCTTTGACAGGGGCGGGGGGCATCCCTAGAATGCTGCGCCTATGTTGAATGACCCGATTCCACCTCACGTTGACCCGCGCAAATTAGCCGATCGTGGCGTAACCCTTAACGGTTCGCTGCAGCTCGCTGATTTGGAAAGACTCTGCGACCCGCTTTCCGACAATGTCGGTACGGTGCAGGCGAAGTTCGATTTTGAACGAGATGAACAGCACGTGGTGGTTATCCACAGCGAGCTGGACGTCGAGGTCAAGATGGTTTGCCAGCGTTGTCTTGAGCTGGTCACCCTGCCGATCCACAGCGAATGTACATACGCCGTGGTGAAGGAGGGTGCGAATACCCAGTCGTTGCCGAAAGGCTATGACGTGCTGGAACTGGGCGAAGATCCTTTGGATCTGCAGGCATTGATCGAGGAGGAGCTTCTGCTCGCCTTGCCAATCGTGCCTGCTCATCATCCGGAAGAATGCCAGCAGCCGGCGGGCGCAGACGAGCCCGAATCGAGCAAGGACGAGGTATCGCGGTCCAACCCGTTCAGTGTTTTGGCGCAGTTAAAGCGTGACCCAAACGTTTAGGAGTTAATCAATTATGGCTGTTCAGCAGAACAAAAAATCCCGCTCTGCCCGTGACATGCGCCGTTCGCACGACGCCCTGTCGGAAAACGCGCTGTCGGTAGAGAAAACCACCGGTGAAGTACACCTGCGTCACCACGTTTCGCCAGAAGGCGTATACCGTGGTCGCAAAGTGGTCGACAAGGGCGCTGACGAGTAATCCTTGTCCGCTCAGATCATCGCGATCGACGCAATGGGCGGGGACTTCGGTCCCCGCAGCATTGTCCAGGCTAGCATTGCCTGCCTTTCGGCTACCCCCTCGCTGCACCTGACCCTCGTCGGTCAACCCTCTCTCCTCGAAGATCTTGTCAGCGGCCTTGCGGCTGCGGATCGCGCGCGCCTGCAAATCGTGGTCGCCAGCGAGGTAATCGGTATGGACGAGCGGCCATCCCAGGCGCTGCGCGGCAAGCCGGATTCGTCGATGCGCATCGCCCTCGAACTGGTGCGCGACGGCAAGGCCCAGGCCTGCGTCAGCGCCGGCAATACCGGGGCGCTGATGGCGCTCTCGCGTTTCGTGCTCAAGACACTGCCAGGTATCGACCGGCCGGCCATGGTGGCGGCGATCCCGACCCAGGCCGGTTACTGCCAGTTGCTCGACCTTGGCGCCAACGTCGACTGCAGCGCCGAGAACCTCTACCAGTTCGCCGTGATGGGCTCGGTGGCGGCCCAGGCCCTGGGTGTGCAGCGGCCGCGCGTGGCGCTGCTGAACATCGGTACCGAGGACATCAAGGGCAACCAGCAGGTCAAGCTGGCGGCCAGCCTGTTGCAGAGCGCCCGCGGGCTCAACTACATAGGCTTCGTCGAAGGTGACGGGTTGTATCGCGGCGAAGCCGATGTGGTGGTGTGCGACGGGTTCGTCGGCAACATCCTGCTCAAGTCGAGCGAGGGGCTGGCGACGATGATCGGTGCGCGCATCGAGCAGTTGTTCAAGGGTGGCGTGTTGTCGCGGGCAGCCGGGGCTGTAGCCATGCCGTTGCTCAAACGCCTGCAGGCCGACCTGGCACCGGCGCGGCACAATGGCGCGAGTTTCCTGGGGTTGCAGGGCATCGTCATCAAGAGCCATGGCTCGGCGGGGGTGCAGGGCTTCCAGAGTGCCATCCAGCGGGCGTTGATCGAGATCCAGGAAAACCTGCCGCAGCGCTTGCATGGGCGGCTGGAAGATTTGCTGTTGTAGCCTGTGCCGGCCTCTTCGCGGGTAAACCCGCTCCCACAGGTGCCCCATAACCTTCAGGTCTGTGGTGTCCATGTGGGAGCGGGTTTACCCGCGAAGAGGCCGGTGCTGAAGGAATAAAGACCTTAGGCATATCGCCGCTGAAGTGCTTAAATGTGACCGCTTGGTCCGCGTCTCCATCCAAGTTTTCAGATTCCGCGTCTGGCTAATGTCCGGCGCACCCTATCCGACGACAAGATCATAAGGGCTTGTTCAATGTCTGCATCTCTCGCATTCGTCTTTCCCGGTCAAGGTTCCCAGTCGCTGGGCATGCTCGCCGAGCTCGGCGCCGAGAAGCCAGTGATCATCGAAACCTTCAAGGAAGCGTCCGAGGCACTCGGTTACGACCTGTGGAAGCTGGTCCAGGAAGGCCCGGAAGAGCAACTCAACCAGACCGACAAGACCCAGCCGGCCATTCTCACCGCCTCCATCGCGCTGTGGCGCCTGTGGCTGGAGGAGGGTGGTGCCAAGCCGGCCTTCGTCTCCGGTCACAGCCTGGGTGAATACAGCGCCCTGGTTGCCGCCGGTAGCCTGAGCCTGAAAGATGCCGTACGTCTGGTCGAGCGCCGTGGCCAGCTGATGCAGGAAGCCGTGCCCGCCGGCCATGGCGCCATGGCCGCCATTCTCGGCCTGGACGACGCCGTGGTCGTGGAGATCTGCGCCGAAGCGGCCGAAGACCAGGTGGTCAGCGCTGTCAACTTCAACTCGCCAGGCCAAGTGGTCATCGCCGGCAACAAGGCCGCCGTCGATCGCGCCATCGAGCTGTGCAAGGCAAAGGGTGCCAAGCGCGCCCTGCCGCTGGCGGTCAGCGTGCCGTCGCACTGCGCGCTGATGAAGCCGGCTGCCGAGCGCTTTGCCGAGTCGGTCAACGCCATCGAGTGGCACGCCCCGCAAATTCCCGTGGTGCAGAACGTCACCGCTGCCGTTGCCGCTGACCTTAATGCCCTCAAGCACGACCTGCTGGCGCAGCTGTACCAGCCAGTGCGCTGGGTCGAATGCGTGCAGACCCTGGCCGCTAACGGTGCGGTCAACCTGGTCGAGTGCGGCCCGGGCAAGGTCCTGGCCGGCCTGAACAAGCGTTGCGCCGATGGCGTGACCACCTACAACCTCAATACCCCTGACGCCGTCGCCGCCACCCGCGCGGCACTGGCCTGATTTGGAGAAGCTTGCATGAGCCTGCAAGGTAAAGTTGCACTGGTCACCGGCGCCAGCCGTGGCATTGGCCAGGCCATCGCCCTCGAGCTGGGCCGCCAGGGCGCGACCGTGATCGGCACCGCCACTTCGGCTTCCGGCGCCGAGCGCATTGCTGCCACGCTGAAAGAGCACGGCATCACCGGTACCGGCATGGAGCTGAACGTGACCAGCGCCGAATCGGTTGAAGCTGTGCTGGCCGCCATCGGCGAGCAGTTCGGCGCGCCGGCCATCCTGGTCAACAACGCCGGTATCACCCGTGACAACCTCATGCTGCGCATGAAGGAGGACGAGTGGTTCGACGTGATCGATACCAACCTGAACAGCCTCTACCGTCTGTCCAAGGGCGTGCTGCGTGGCATGACCAAGGCACGTTGGGGCCGTATCATCAGCATCGGCTCGGTCGTCGGTGCCATGGGCAACGCCGGCCAGGCCAACTACGCGGCCGCCAAGGCCGGCCTGGAAGGCTTTAGCCGCGCCCTGGCGCGTGAAGTGGGCTCGCGTGGCATCACCGTCAACTCGGTGACCCCGGGCTTCATCGACACCGACATGACCCGCGAGCTGCCAGAAGCGCAGCGTGAAGCGCTGCAGACCCAGATCCCGCTGGGCCGCCTGGGCCAGGCCGACGAAATTGCCAAGGTTGTTTCGTTCCTGGCATCCGACGGCGCAGCCTACGTAACCGGCGCTACCGTGCCGGTCAACGGCGGGATGTACATGTAACACTGCAACTCAATGTGACGGATTTCGTAAAAAAAGAGTCATACTGCGAGCCTAAAATCCGTTATAAAGCTGCAACCAGATTCCAGGCAGTGGGTGTGGGGGTTGGTGTGAAGGCGTGTTTAGCTTGAAAAGCGAACGTCTTTCTATAAAATTAGCCACCGGCCAGCTGCCTGACATATGTCCATTAGGAGTGAAAACTAGGTATGAGCACCATCGAAGAACGCGTCAAGAAAATCGTCGCCGAGCAACTGGGCGTCAAGGAAGAGGAAGTGACTCTCGAGAAGTCCTTCGTCGATGACCTGGGTGCCGATTCGCTTGACACCGTTGAGCTGGTGATGGCTCTGGAAGAGGAATTCGAGACCGAAATCCCTGACGAAGAAGCCGAGAAGATCACTACCGTTCAAGCTGCTGTAGACTACGTCAAAGCCCACCAGGCCTAAGACGCTGTAGTCGACGCTTCTTGTCGGGAAAAACCGCACTGCCTTTGCCGGCGTGCGGTTTTTTCTTTGCGAGCACCCTGCGTTTTGCAGGATGGTCTCGTTCACCGGGTATCAAGAGCTTGTTGCCATTTCATTCCATCGCTTGAATGCAATGGCAAGAAACTCTGTCATTAGAAAAGGAGAGTACTGTGTCGCGTAGACGCGTCGTGGTCACCGGTATGGGTATGCTGTCGCCACTGGGTACTGATGTACCGAGCACCTGGCAGGGCATTCTGGCTGGCCGCAGTGGCATCGGTCCGATCGAACACACGGATCTGTCTGCCTACTCCACCCGTTTTGGCGGCTCGGTGAAAGGCTTCGAGGTCGAGCAATACCTGTCGGCCAAAGAGGCCCGCAAGCTCGACCTGTTCATCCAGTACGGCCTGGCGGCCGGGTTCCAGGCAGTGCGTAATGCCGGCCTGGAAGTCACCGACGCCAACCGCCAGCGTATTGGCGTGGCCATGGGCTCGGGTATCGGCGGCCTGACCAATATCGAAGAAACCAGCCGCACCCTGCACGACTCGGGGCCGCGTCGTATTTCGCCTTTCTTCGTGCCTGGCTCGATCATCAACATGATCTCCGGCTTCCTGTCGATCCACCTGGGGCTTCAAGGGCCGAATTACGCCATCGCCACCGCGTGCACCACTGGTACCCACTGCATCGGCATGGCTGCGCGCAACATCGCCTACGGTGAAGCCGACGTGATGATCGCCGGCGGTGCCGAAATGGCTGCCTGCGGCCTGGGCATGGGCGGCTTCGGCGCCTCCCGCGCACTGTCCACTCGCAACGACGAGCCGACCCGGGCCAGCCGCCCGTGGGACAAGGGCCGTGACGGCTTCGTGCTGTCCGACGGTGCTGGTGCCTTGGTACTCGAAGAACTGGAGCATGCCAAGGCCCGCGGCGCGACCATCTATGCCGAACTGGTCGGGTTCGGCATGAGCGGTGACGCTTACCACATGACTTCGCCGCCCGACACTGGTGAAGGTGCTGCCCGTTGCATGGCCAACGCCTTGCGCGATGCCGGCATCCAGCCGGAAGAGGTCAGCTACATCAACGCCCATGGCACCTCGACCCCTGCTGGCGACGTGGCCGAAGTGGCGGCGATCAAGCGCGTGTTCGGTGAGCATGCCTACAAGCTGGCGGTCAGCTCGACCAAGTCGATGACCGGCCACCTGCTGGGCGCCGCCGGTGCCGTAGAAGCGATCTTCAGCGTACTGGCAATCAACAGCCAGATGGCTCCGCCCACCATCAACCTGGACGAGCCGGACGAAGGCTGCGACCTCGACTTCGTGCCGCACCAGGCGCGCAGCATGCCGATCGATGTGGTGCTGTCCAACTCGTTCGGCTTTGGCGGTACCAACGGTTCGCTGGTATTCCGCCGGTTCGCCGGTTGATGCAAAGCTGGATCGATGGCCAGCCGGCGGCTGCAGTCAACCTGCAGAACCGCGGCCTGGCCTACGGCGATGGGCTATTCGAGACCATCGCCGTGCGCGACGGCCGGCCCAGCTTGCTGGACGGCCACCTCGCACGCCTGGCGCTGGGTTGCCAGCGCCTGGCGATCAGTACCGACCTGGCGCTGGTACGCGACGAACTCCTGCGCTATGCCAGCCAGCTCGGTGATGGCGTAGCCAAACTCATCCTTACTCGTGGTGACAGCCAGCGCGGTTACGCACCGGTTGCCGGTGCCGCGCCGCGGCGTATTCTGCAGGGCAGCCCGTTGCCCAGCTATCCTGTCGACAATGCCGAGCAGGGCGTGCAACTGTTTCCGTGCCAGACCCGGCTTGGGGAACAACCGCTGCTGGCCGGCCTCAAACACCTCAACCGCCTGGAGCAGGTGCTGGCCCGTGCCGAATGGCAGGACAGCCAACATGCCGAAGGCCTGATGCGTGATGGGCAGGGCAGGGTGATCGAAGGTGTGTACAGCAATCTGTTCCTGGTGCGCGATGGCGTGCTGTTCACGGCTGACCTCAGCCGCTGTGGTGTCGCTGGCGTGATGCGGGGCGCGTTGCTGGAACAGGCAGCGCTGCAGGGCATCCCGGTGCAGGTCTGCGACCTGCCGTTCGACGCTCTGGAGCAGGCAGATGAAGTATTTGTCTGCAACAGCGTCTACGGTGTCTGGCCCGTGCGAGGCGTTGCCGAGCTAAACTGGTCGCCGGGCCCGCTCACCCGTAAACTGCAGGCCGTTGCCCGTACGTTACTGGAAACCTGAATTCGTGAGACGTAAATTCCTGCTGCTGCTGGAAATGGGCTTGATCCTCGCCGGCCTTGCCGTGGGCTGGTCGGCCTGGAAAGTCAACTCGGTCCTGGAGCAGCCTCTGCACGTGACGCAGGAGCGCCTGCTGGACGTGCCCAATGGCACCACCCCCAACCGCATGTTCTATCGCATGCAGAACGAAGGGTTGCTCGACGACGCCGTCTGGTTGCGCCTGTACTGGCGTTTCAACATGGCCGGCACCCCTCTGCACACCGGTGAGTATCGCCTGACCCCCGGCATGACCGTGGAGCAGCTGTTCGATGCCTGGCGTCGAGCCGACGTGGTGCAGTACAACCTCACCCTGGTCGAAGGCTGGACCTTCCGCCAGGTGCGCGCGGCCGTGGCCAAGCATGAAAAGATCAAGCACACCCTGGACGGGCTGTCCGATTCGGAAGTGATGGACAAGCTCGGCCATACCGGGGTGTTCCCTGAAGGGCGCTTCTTCCCGGACACCTATCGCTTCGTGCGCGGCATGACCGACGTCGAGTTGCTGCAGCAGGCCTATATGCGCCTGGACGAAGTGTTGGCCAAGGAGTGGGCCGAGCGCACCACCGACCTGCCATACCGCGACCCGTACCAGGCGCTGATCATGGCTTCGCTGGTAGAGAAGGAGACCGGCATTCCCCAGGAGCGCGGGCAGATCGCCGGCGTTTTCGTGCGGCGCCTGCGCCTGGGCATGATGCTGCAGACCGACCCGACGGTGATCTACGGCATGGGCGAGCGCTACAACGGCAAGATCACCCGCGCCGACCTGCGCGAGCCGACGCCCTACAACACCTACACCATCACCGGCCTGCCGCCGACCCCGATCGCCATGGTCGGTCGCGAAGCGATTCACGCGGCGCTCAACCCGTCCGATGGCACCAGCCTGTACTTCGTTGCCCGTGGCGATGGCAGCCACGTGTTTTCCGACGACCTCGACGACCACAACTCGGCGGTGCGCGAGTTCCAGCTCAAGCGCCGTGCGGACTACCGCTCCAGCCCCGCGCCGCAATCGCAGCCAGAGCCACAACCACAATCAGGTACCGACGAGGCCGAACAACCCGAAGCCCCTGCCGACGAGTCTACCGCGCAGCCAGCGCCCGACCAGCCGCCTGTGCAGGACGCCCCTGCCGGCGGCGCGCAAGCGGCCGAACGGCCGATGCCTGACGAACAACATTAAGGACTGCCTGTGAGCGGCTTGTTTATTACTTTGGAAGGCCCGGAAGGTGCGGGCAAGAGCACCAACCGCGACTACCTGGCTGCGCGCCTGTGCGAGCAGGGCCTGGACGTAGTGCTGACCCGTGAGCCCGGCGGCACGCCGCTGGCCGAAAAGGTGCGTGAGCTGCTGCTGGCGCCCAGCGATGAAAGCATGGCGGCCGACACCGAGCTGTTGCTGGTGTTCGCTGCGCGTGCCCAGCACCTGGCGCAGGTGATCCGGCCGGCGCTGGCCCGCGGGGCCGTAGTCTTGTGTGACAGGTTTACCGCTTGACTATTTCGGAACCACTACTGGTGGAAACCGAGGTCTCAGCAACAGTTTTTTATGGCCTAGGCCTGCGATCCAGTAAAATAAGGATGTCTAGCAACTCTCAGACACCGATCCCCCGAATCTATTCAGATTTCTGCTCGAAAATGTAAACCCTAAAGCTGTTCGTCTAGTGATTTGCCGATATGTAAACCGCTTTCAGCGAAAACGGCATGATCCGCCTTCTCTGTTTTTCTCGAAAATGTAAACCCGTGCCAACGAGCATCTCCTGGCTGCTATGGCCAACCCAGCAGTAAAGCTGCGTTGGGGATCCACCCTCCCAGCTAGTCGGTCACCCAAGCAAGGGTTCTCACAAGCCACCCGCGACCTCTTCCAGCTCCTCACAGGGAATGTCTCGCAGGCCCAGGATCTCCACGATCCTCTTGCCTGTCGGTGACAGGTAGCCGTGTATAGGAAGTATGTAGGCTATGTCATACACGAAGCCTGCCTGTCCCTGCTGAGGATCGATGTGGGAAAGAAGTTGCCTCTGATAGAGGTAGAACGCCTGATGGGCCAGGTCGAGTTTGTCCGTTGGAACCACCCCTCGTTCTGGCCAAGCGTCTTCGCGCAGAGAGAACTTCTCCCGATTCGCAACCACCGCAAGGATGCAGAACTGCTGATAGGTGAGGGTCTCGGCGATTGCGAGCAGGTGATTGGCCTCTGCTGGCTGGAAGTCGGGCTTGAAGACCAGGTTGGTGAAGAAGCGGGCTATGTACTCCAGTTTCTTCCGCTCGTGCTCCTGCTTGGCGGCCAGTAGGACGCCTTCGAACAATTCCTCTCCTGGGGAGGGTTGATCGTCTTCCTTCCTCTCGAAGAAACCGTCATCACGAGGGTTCTCCCATAACAGCCGCTCACGTATCCCGTCGATGGCCAGTGCTGCAACGCCGCCTACCTTGTGTTGCTCTCGCGTCGACAGCATCCGGTCAGCAATGTCTTCAATGACGATCTCGCATGCTTTAGCAGCTGCGGCCCCGGCTGCCGAGCCTGGTAGCCCGGCCACAGTGCCGGCAATGAGCGCGGATACCACAGAGCTGACACTGGCACCTGCGATACCGGAGCCTTTTTTCAGCAGGCTGACAGCCTTACCATCTTTCTTCATCCTTCCCCCTTAGCAGAGCTGACGTCGGTGCAGTTCAAGCTATGCAGTCAGCCGTGACAGACTCTGATGCGTATGGCGCGGATAGTAGCGATGTTGGCCCCAGGCGGGTCATTGCAGAGACATCGATGCGAAATACGAGTCGGCCGAGCTGTGTGGGGGGCGTCCGGCGTAGTCACAGACGAGTTGGCCGGGCGCTACGATCCATTTTCACACCCATTTACACCCATTTCCGGGAAGCGTGTTCAGCCACACCCTGCCAAATATCTTGCCCTTCGATTTTGATGCAATAGGAGAGGCTGGATCCGCTCTTGGAGCGGGATCTATCCAGGGGGTGCGCAGCCTGCGCTGGTCAAGAAACACGTAGCTCAAGCGATGCCCTGCAAGAGAGGCCCAGAGTAGGCCGTTGTCACCGACCGCTATCGACCCTAAGCGGTCTCTCGCGAAGGGCAGGAATCTGCCAAAAGCAGCTGGCCAACACAGAGAGCTGATACCCATCAACAACCGCTACTGGAGGGGCGGCCATCCCTCGCACAGTGCAAGCGAATTTTAGGCACCAAAGTGACCGCAGCTACTAGCACTTGACTATCACTAGTGCGTCGTACTAGTATGACAACCTGTACGCAAAACAGGTGCTTTGCCATGAAAAAACTTCTAAACGCTCTCACTAAGCTCGAAGTCCTCACCCAGGACGAATACAGTCGCCGCTTTCCGGGCAAGACCACTGTTGGTGAAATTGTGCTCGGCATGGGAGACCTTGTTGAGGTCTTGCGCAAGGAGAATGGTCTAACGCGAGAAAAGATCTGCGAAATCGCAGACGTTTCTCCGGCTGGGCTCGATCGGTGGCGAAAAAACGGGTATGGCAGAAAAATAAACTGCGAAAAGCTCATTGACTATTGCAAGCAAAAAACACGCCAACTCAATACCAATAATGCGACTGTTATTTCTCCTAATGCCGGCGTGGCTGAAAGCCTGCGCTCGTGCAGTCCGGCGCAATTGGAGAAGGTTATTCAGGAGGCGTTGCAGGTAAGTCTCGGATTCCCCCATTCGCTCGTATGCACCATGGTGAAAATGGAAGCCGGCAGCGATGGTCACCGGCTTGAAATTCTAGTGCGCTAATCTTGTGCGAATCGGCCAGAGCTTCATAACCAAATTATATTGCTGCGACCGGAGACCAAGCCAAGCTCGTCAACCCACCCGGTAAACGCCGCATTTGTACGCGATTGCGCTTTACAGCGCCGCTACCACGCTGCCGGTTCGCCACAGACCCGTTGTGCGTCAGTAGCCTCATTCTGCGAGGAGAATATTTTGAGCAATTTTGAACAGGGCAACGCATTTGGTCGTTGGACGCTTACTGAGCAACTCGGTAGGGGAGGAAATGGAGAGGTATGGAGCGTCACCAATGACATCGGCGAATCCCGGGCGATCAAAATCCTTATCCGTGGCGGTATCGACGAACCATACCTGCGTTTTTGTCGAGAAATCGAGGTATTGAAAGGCTTTGGTCTCCCGGAAGGAATTGTCCCTCTTCTCGATAGTTACATACCACAAAACCCCAAAAAAGAACGTCCTTGGTATGTGATGCCCCTTGCAACGCCCTACATGGATCTTGTTCAGGACAAGCAACCTTTCGATGTCGCACGCGATTTCCAGGGGCTGGCCAGAACCCTAAGCCAGCTTCATAACAAGGGTATTTCTCACCGAGATATCAAGCCTGCCAACTTTTTGGTGTTGGACGCTCAGGTCTGTTTGTCGGATTTTGGTCTTGTGAAGATCCCGGATGCCGAAGGTATCACTCCCGAGCGAAGAGATGTCGGCGCGAAATTTACCATGGCACCTGAAATGAGAAGGACACCCTCTGAAGCCGACGGGCGGCTGGCAGATATCTATTCGTTGGCTAAGTCTCTGTGGATAGTGCTTACGGGTAAAGAGCTAGGGTTTGATGGTCAGTATGATCCGCGAACCTCCATCGGGCTTCGCAATTACCTGTCCAACTACTATCTGACCCCGCTTGATGACCTCTTAAGTGCGTGCACCGACCACGAACCAACTGCCCGACCTACACTTGAGCACTTCATCACAACACTGGAGGAGTGGCGAGATATTAATGATGACTTCGACACCCGTAACGGGCATGAGTGGAGAGAGGTAGCTGAAAAGATATTCCCCTTAGGGGCGCCGGCTAGAGCCCAATGGAGTGACCGCCGGCAAATCTGCGCCGTGTTAAATGTCGCCGCATCCAATTCAAGCCTGAATCATATGTTTTATCCGACTGGGGGTGGCATGACTCTCTTGGAGGCCGATCTCGCTCCTGAAGCTGATATGATTCAGTTAAAAGTCAGCGAGCGCATGTATGAAATATGTTGTCCTGAGCGCCTGCTTTTTGAGTCATATCCAGGGCAGCCTGAATGGAACTATTTCAGGCTAGAATTGCGGCCTATTTATCCTGCCTTGGAAGGCCAAGCTGTTGGGTACTTGAAGACTTCAGAGGAGTTGACCGAAGTTTTCCCTGGGGTATATGCACCGCTGGATGATTGGTTTCAGAATGAGCACGCTGGCGAAGAATTGAGCCACACCGCAAGACGCGTCACCCGGCTGTCTGGTGGGTCCTTTGTAATTTTCAGCACGTCATCTGTTTATAACCGCGTACCGGACACATACGACGGTAGACATAACACAATGTCTTCCGATGAGTTCAGAGCATACATCCACCGTAATGCAGAGAGCTAATGGCCGTAGCTTCTTTTGATATCAAGCGATTTCCCATCGACCTAGCTTGAAGCCAGGCAGCCGTCAAGAAAGGTGCAAGCAGGCATAATGGGCCATGGCCGGATAAAGTTCGGAGAGGGGTGTTAATGCGCTAGGCCAACGCCTCGCACACTCAGCTCCGGTGAGCTATCGCCCATGAGTCACTACGGGAGGAGTTTCCTGATCAAACGGATCCAGTACCCGGCTGACTAACTTCTTAGACAGCGGTGATCCGCTCACGGGCGCCGGCTACCTATATCGAAAATCTGGGCATCTTGTTGCCGGTTACCCTGCCACTTCAGATGCGCGGAGCACATCTGTAGGGACAGCAGCCATCTAAATATTCCTGCGCCCAGTTAGCTAACAGAACTTCCTTGACTCACTACTACAACCATATGTTCAGCGTACTAACCCGCTCAATTTACCTCGACTAGTCAACAGCAAACGCGAAGCGTTAATCTCTAACCTCCGGCCAGAGAATTCATACTCAGCAGGAGCCAAGTCATGAAATAGAGTCGACCACTCAAACTTAAAGCCCCACTCGATTCAAAAAATATCACCTAACAGTAAAATATCGATAGTCAACATCAAAATATTCAACCAACGCCATTCGAATCGCCTCAACCTCTGGATGGTTGGCAAACAAAAAATAATCGGGCGTTTCTACCAATGCCTTTGCAAAAATCGCGCCTTTGGTTTTAACAAAAACTGGCTGAAGCAGGTCAACAAATCTGTCACTGAGGTAAAGCTCCTCAATATTTTTACTCAACCCTGGAACTACGGAATCTGACTTAGTCAACTCATAGAGCTTTATCATGCCGATGATGCCGTCTGAATACTCAACCTTAAAATTTCCCGACTGAGAGGTAGCTGCCAATGTAATTAGCTTGCGCGTCGGCCTTACCCAGTCCTGTACTGCACTAGTGAACAAAACCCGCTCACCGCCACCAAAAAATAGCAATTCATCTACAATGCTTTCAATTGACTTAACCTGAAACTCAAGCTTATCTAGAAAGAGCCCTGTTCTCTTACCATCTACTAAGAGCTTCCCACTCCCAGGAAAATTACTATCAAAGTCTATATCCAAATATTTTTTTATTTGATAAATCGCACCAACCGCGTTGGCAGCCTCAGTTTGCACAGCAGAATTTATTGTATGACTTGCGCAATCACCGAGCATCCGCTTAAGCCTCCTTGCGACACTCTCCTGACCTAAAAAACTATAATCTATATCAAATGTACAAAAGGTTGGTCGATTAGCCGGAAATACGACTTGATAAAGCCTATCAAGATCCCTAAAAACTATACGATTACGCGCCCCCGCAGACTGCATAACTGCCTTGAAGTGCAAAAGATGCTGAACATACTGCTCAAAAGTCAGCGAACTTAGCTGCTTCTGAACAACCTCAGAATTTTTCTTCTGCTGATCATACAAAAACAGCAATGTGAATGATGTAGCGAGGCCGCCAACCAAGGTAAATGCGCCACCCAATACTGAGCCAAACACCCCCCAATCTTCCCGATCGTATGATATTTCTCCGCTCATATGGAGTCTGTACTGGGCGAGAATTATAACGGGAAGCGCAACGCTTACCAGCAGCAAAATCTGAAGTAGAACTTTATGAAGTCTCATCATTCCTCTTTAACACCATATTCTAATTTTACCCTCAGGTCCAAGCACATAAAAAGCACTGAATCTATAAGTGCCGATCGCTGAAGGGGTGATAATCTGAAGTGACGCGGGATAAAATTGTGGCACGCATGAGCGACGTAAAATAACATAGCACCAAGCGATCCCTATCCTCTCTAAATCCTTCGTTAGCGATCAAGAAGTGAAGGATGTCATCATACAGCGGACGAGGCAGGAAACTCCATGTTCCTACTCTTTTCACGGCCATCATGGCGGCGCTGCGATGGCAAACGAGCCCCCTGTACAATGATGGCTGCAAACAGCGGCTCAGCACGTTCCGCACCCTCCTGGGCATTCCCATCCGAGAAAAGCTGCGGATCAAAGGCAATTACCAACTCTCCATAACATGGAGTTGCGCCTAAGCCATCGATTGCATGCTGGTCATATCGTTGATCAGCGCGCCGGCCAGCAACTCGACCATCGCCGCCGACGCAGAGCCTTTATGCCCGCCGAAGGTCACCATGGCTCCCGAGAGCGCTGACACAGGATCGGATGTCGGTATCCCTGTACTGTCCACTGCACAACCTAGCGGCAATGGCTGCCCTGATCGGCGGTGCAGCTTGATGTCGCCGCGCGCGATAGCGCTGGTAGCAAAGTCAAATGCAAAATGTGCTCCGCTAGGCCTTGGCCAACCAAACGCAATGGGATTGGTCCAAAGACGGGCTTCACGCCCCAGGCAGGCGCAACCCCGCTGTGTGCAGGTGTTACCGCTACGCCGCCAATCCCTGATTGGTCAATGCTTCAACCTCAGGCCACAATGCAGAAAACTGGTTGCAGCTGGTAATCACCAGAGCTGCTATGCCATTGCTTCGCGCCTCGCTAACGAGGATAGGCAGCCCCATGGGATCCAAGTTGAGTCGCCGCACTTGCTCACTCATTGCCGTCTTTCCATCCGCATTACGTGCTTGCCTCCGATCAGTTCGTATCCACAGATTGCGACAAATGCTGATTTCCAAAACCGAGCCCCCTTGGGGCCAATAAAGCGCGAGGCGGAAAATACCGGAAGTATGGTCAACTGTGGGCCCATCAATCCGATTGGCGTCGCACCTCGATTTCGACGATGTGGCGAGGCGTTCGCCCAAGCCGAGGATCGCCATTGGCGATCGCGACGATACGCTCATGTTCGTCGCCAGCCCACAGACCGACTAGGTCGTACAGGAAAAAGTCCGCATAAGAGCAACTTGCATCCCGTACCTGAATCGCCACGACCGAGGCTTTGCTCGTATGTAGCTGGGTCAGGTTCCTAACGAGCCGGGCGGGAGCAACCCAAAGTGTGGGGCGCGGCGAGGCCGGCGTCGCGAACAGATAATAAGAGTGCTCTGACTGCGTTAGCATATCCTCGCATTGCCCGAGGTTGATGCCTATCGTCGAACTGAAGCCCTTTCCCGAGCCAGTGCCGCTACGCTTTTTCACCTGTACAAGAGTGGCGCGCTGGATCACCGTTTTGCCCTCGTCCACGATCCGTGTCAGGAACAGTACATCAGCCCCTAGAGGAGCCCCGGCGGCAGTGCAGGCCCCTTCCTCTCGCTTGCTGGGCTGACGCAAACTCACAGACAGGCTTGGATACTTACCCCGCGTCGTCATTGAGAGCTGGTGCAACTGGTCGCTCGCGTTGCTCACTGCCTCACGCGTCAGAGCCAGTAGGCGTGCCGTATGGGCCTCCTCATCCTCCCCCCAAACCGCAGGATACTCGCGGCAAAACTCCTCCTCGACCTGGCTGAGCGCGCTATGGATTACACGCTCCACAGACGGGTCACCCAGCCATGTTCGTGCGCCGACGCTGGGCATCGCAGTGGAACTCTCACTCTGGCTTACCGGCGCCTCCAGATTTAGTGCTCCCCGACTTGACCGCACCAGCCCCATGGCCCTCAGCTGCACATGCCTTGGCCCAGCGCTAGCGAGGCGATTCGAAAAAGCCAGATGCTCCTCGTCATCCAACAATTGCAGAAGTATTGGCTCAACTTCAACGAACGCCGCCTGCTCAAGCCAAAGGCAGGCGAATGCGAGAAGCCCCTGGGCCAGTTCTGGCTCCCCCCTAACTTGGTCGAGAAGATCCTGCCGCCAGGCCTCGCGTGCGGATGGGCCTAGTTGGCTCCAAAGCGAATCTCTGCTCCATGTCCCGGATGGCAATTCTTTGAGGCTTACGGCCACGCGTTGCTGACCGGATCGTGCTGGGATCCCGAACTCGTGCCAGGCCGCGGCAAGCGCAATATCCGAGGGTATGTTTTCTCCCAACAATGTAGCTAGCGTCGAACAGGCTTTGGCAACGTTGTCCTTGAAATCGTCTTTTTTCACTGCCTTCGAACGGGCCTGCCAATGCAGGAGCAACTTTCGCACATCATCCGCTACGAGCTTACGGCAGTGCTGAATCAGCCGAGAAAAGTTCGTCGAGTCCGCTCGATCAAGCACCCGCTCGCACGCCCACCGAGATTCCTGAACCTTTGATGAGTTCGCATACAGCGAGAAAACGAGATCAGCGACCTCGCTGCTTGAATCGCCGACATATTTTTCCAGGTGATCGCACACATACTGCCAATGCTTCTCGACCAACTGCTCGAAGGCCCATCTGTTCTGACCGTGACGGGGAGCGACTAGTTGGAGACCCTTAGCGCAATCATCCTTGGACGTATTGGCCACCAGCGCCGCCATAATTTCCCGATCATCCAGAAAGCGAGACCGGTAGGATGAAAGGCCGTCGAGTAGCCAACTCACCCATATCGCAGAGGGTGAGATCTCCGCCATGACGGTTTCGCGCAACGCTCTGGGGGAGCCCTGAAGCACGTCATTCCTGAAGTCCTCTCCGGCTGCCTCATAAGCACGTATATCCAATATAGAAGATGAACCTTTGATCCCGATGGCCCCGTGCCCGAGGACGGTGAGGGTCAGTGCTATAGGGCCCTGCTGTGCAGCGTGCTCGAATTTGATCGCAAAGCTCTCACGATCTGATAACGAACTCCATAGCCAGTTGGACATATCGCTGGTGATCTCAGCAGATAAATGGGCGTAGTCCAGCTGAAGTACGCAATCGCGAACCTCAAAGTAGCGTTCCAGCTGTTCGACCAGCGGCGGAGCCCAATCTGCCAGCGGGATGCAGGCAACTGACAGTTCATTGTCTAAGCAAATCTTCACGCTCAAAGCGTTCTCCCTTTCACTCGCGGCTGGTGCAGATTGGTTGGAGGAAGGGATTCTACTCAGAGACCGCAAGCAGCGCGAAGGGCCGCCTTCAGCAGATAGCTGCACTCGAGACTTCTTGATATCAAGATGGTGATGCGTTGGGTGCTTACCGAGGCTCAACAGTGCGCCTTCCTCGGATGCCTTCCAACGGCACCCTCAAGGTCTGAGGGCTCATGGTAATCAGTCGTTGTGGGCATGGGCAGCTTGGTCCGCGCGTGGGAACGCGGTCACGAAGTCGAAGCCTGGTAAGGCACGCTCAAGGTTTTCCAGGATTTCTTCCCTATCTGGGTAGCCAAGGGTAAGGAATCGCAGGATCTGCGATGTGTCGTTGGCCAAGAAAGTGATGGGACAGTTGGCGCTACATGGTATGCGAAAAACGATGGGAACTACTGCCAGCCGAAAATGTTGGAGATGGCTAAGACACTTATGACTAATGGTTACAGTTGCGCTGGCCGATAAGCTCACCGTCGAAGTTCAGCTCAAGCAGACCGTCGGCCCTCTCCGAGGGGCGGCTTTGGGTCGATTGCGGTCAGTCATGACCGTCTGTTTTCGACCCAAAGCGGACGGCCATTATCGACCGCTGAAGATAGATGAACCACGCAATGGCACCCGCAAGAGGGGCGGGCAATACGAAGCTCCAATGGCAACCGCCACGCCCATGCGGAACCTCTCCATCCCGTGAGACGGCCGCCAGTCAGCAACGTCTGCGCAGAAGCGCCTACACGATGCGCGAGTAAATTGATTACCACATCTGATATGAAGTCCGTCTACTCGCTTACCCCTCTTAGATTCCATCGATTCCTTGTTACGGTGGCTCATGACGAGAGTGGCCGCACTGGCGCAGCATTGGAGCCTTAATTGGAAGTCTTCCGGAAACGCGGGGAATGAGCTAGGGCGGAGAGTATAGGTTGCAGATGGGGCTCTGAATCCGAGTGGGGGCAGTGTCGTGATTACCAGTTGGGCCACTCCGGACATCGTGGTTGACGCATACTTGGTCTCGGCAAGGGGTCAATCGATCATCTGCGAAAGCTGGCGCCATTCTTCAGATCTGAGTTCAGCAGCGCGATAGTTTGTGTAAACTGACTCCTTGACTGGCGCGTATCAAATTATTGGTAGAAATCGACCAGTTCCATTAAAAAAACTTTAGAAATCAACGCACTGAAAGCGGCTAGGAGTTTCGTTTCACTTGAGTATTTGGCCGCACCACTGTCGCAGCTCACTCGAAAGGGGGTCTGCCACTGACGCTAAGAAGAGATTCTAAAATGGATGCTCCGATTGTCTTTGTAAATATTGGCTGGATGGTGTCTTACCAAGGCCCAGATAACGATCCAACCATTGGTGGACATGGATGGTTAAAGACACATGCTTACGGCCATGAAGCGTGGAATTTCCAGCCTACGCGCAAAAGGTTGTATGGCTATATCCCCCGGTCTGCTCGAATAGATTTGAGGAGGCTTGGTGCTGCCAGAAACGATGACAAAGTCGAAGGCGTGACCGTGATCTGGGTTGCCAGGAGTCCTAGGGATCAAGTCACGTACGTGGTTGGCTGGTACAGAAGTGCTGTGGTTTACCCTGAGTCAGGCCATTTCGAGATCAAGCGATCAAGTGGCGACGTCGTTGGGTATCAGATTGAAGCGCCTACTGCTGGCGCGACCTTATTGGCACCAGACCAGCGTGTTCTTAAAGTACCTACAGCGAAAGTTAAGGGTAACCTCGGGCAAAGCCCAGTCTGGTATGGAAATCCAGAGTATGTGGCTAAGGTGAGGTCGTATTTGGACGCAGGTGGGAGCCTCTCCCAGATGGCGTCGAAGAAGCAGGTGAATTCTCCTAGGCAACAAGATCCCGAGATGAGGAAACTCGTGGAGCTGGCGGCAGTACGTCATGCCATCAAATATTACGAGTCTGTGCAGGGTGGGAGTCGGGTTGTAAAATCGGTAGAAAAAGACAATATGGGCTGGGACCTTACGGTCTCTAGTAATGACGTAGATCTAAAAGTTGAGGTCAAAGGACTGTCAGGAAGCGATCTATGCGCTGAACTAACTCCCAACGAATACAAGCAAATGCTCGCCGCCGAGCATCGCAGGTCTTACGTAGTCTACATCGTCACGAATGCCCTAGACTCCTCAGCTCGCTCTCATGTTTTTTATTACAATTCCGAGCTGAGCAAAGGCGGCAGTCATTGTTGGCTCACTGAAGATGGGAGAGTATTGAAGATCAAAGAGCTAACCGCTGCTCGGCTCACGATTGATTGATCAGACGTTCATTATATCCATTACTTGGATTGTCGCTGCTTTAACCGACTACCGACCGTTCCAAGGCGCTCTGTTCTTTAGCGATTGCTGTCAGCAAGGGCGACGGCGCCCTGCTGCTCAAGTGAGGACATCACCAAGCTGGCAGGCTGCTTTCGACCCAAAGCTGCCGGTGGTGACATACCGAAATGACCACTAGCAATCACTGGGAAGCATCTATGGCATTGAGGTTGATGCAGGCATCACGTCTGGCCACATGTACTGATAAATCGCCTTGGCGGTCGTGTTTTAGTCGAGATGAGCATCGAGAGCCGCAATGAACTGGTTTTAAGGCCTCGGTTTTTGCCGCCATCGCTAAATTGTCATCGACCTTGGCCCTAAGTATCGGACTGTGCTCGCCAATTTTTCACTACCAGGTTTCAAGGTGCTTGGGCTCAATGAATTCATCTCAAGACTTATAATAAGAACCTTCTACCGGACTGCCGCCTCTTTTGAAAAGATTAACTACCACGGCGGCCTTTTGATTTGATAAATGCTTACCGAGGTCTTCGGCTAGCGCTTCCTGGGTATAGTTCAAATTAAGATAATTGAATCCTTCAATATTCCATCGCCCATCATCAAGCTCAGTCTTAAAAAGTGGTTTAAGCAGTTCGACAGCTGCAATGCTCTGCCACGGATAGCTTATGAATCCAGTATGAATCAATTTATTAGACCAGAAATTAATGTCTTTTAGAATTGATATTGAAACCGGGAGGTCTGCATATTTTTTATATTCAGCATGAGAGAAAAATGACAGCAGATCAGATATTTGAAGCGGAAAGTTAAACTCTCTGCCTTTTCTTTTTCCATTTAAGTAAGTGGACTTTGCGCTTGAAAAACCTATCAGGTTTTTGAAGTAAACCTCAATTGCGAGCCTTAGCTTTATTGGGATCATGGAAATATCTAAATTTCCCTGATAAAGTACGGGGGCTTTAATGTAGGCCGAGCGGGCAGATTGATAAAAATGCTGACCAATGATCATGTTGTCCGCTAGGGTGCCGCCTTCAACTGGAATGCTCTTGGTAAGCTCGTTGAATCGCGTGATCCCTTTTGAATACTCTAAAAACAAGCCTTGTTGTTTATAGTAATTATTTTCAAGGTTCAGAATTTTTTCAAGCTGGCCTTCTATCGTAGTGAGATGTGCGGATATAACAGCTTTGTCTCTGTCTCCAACCTCTCTTCTAAATAGATAATTAGATAGTTGCTCAGGGGATACCTCCTCTTGGGCATCAATCGTTCTGCTTATTGCATCCTTGATCAAACAAAGATTCTGGAACTGGAGAGCAGCCAAAAAATCATTCATGTGAATCCGTCCACTTGTTACTATTCCTTGAGTAGGCCGACGGGTAAGTTAATCTACCACCCTGCCATAAATAAGCAGTCAGAGTACGCTATTTCTGGCCGTTTTGGTATGCGATGTGTGTCTAAGGAGCCGTTTCTAGGTAACTGGTTATGAACGTTATCTGTCCATTGTCCAAGGCCGCTATGGGCAGACGGCAGCCGTTCAGACTGTCCGCTCCTGGCCGATTGCTGCCCTTCACAAGCGTCCGCTTTGGGTCGAAAGAAGTCGTTCACGACTGGCCGCTTTCGACCCAAAGCCAATACCCCAAGTGGAGGACTAGCCCGGCTGGAGAGGGGTAGGGGCCGGCGCACCTAGTGCCCCTTGGGCACGATGATGACTTTAACTTCAAAGCCTTCTTCTTTGCGGTTCAGATCGTTTTCGAGGCCCCAAGGGTTGTTGACCCACCCTTCTGGGTCGTACACAAAGCAGAGCAGCCTCTTGCAATTGGGGTGTGCCCGGTAGCGTGCGATGTCGACAATCAACTGCTCGCCAATGTGTCTGGCTTTGAGGCTTTCCCTCGTTTTTTTCACTTCGATGATGATTTGTTCTTCCTTGAGCAGGAAGTCGACTCGCGAACTGGCGCCTGCGTAGCTCGGGGTCCACTCCTCAGGTCGAATGTCATCGAAATGAACCTTCAGGGACTCTTCGTGGATCATGCATTGCTCGCAGAACAGGCAATTCTTGATCGAGTAGCACCGTTCGCCCTCTTTCACGTGGTGTCGAGCACCGCTCCACGTCGGCCGCCTCTGGTTAGCACAGCTCCAGAGGGGCAACTCGTGACCAGGGATGTGGAATACTTTCATTGGCACATCAATTACGGGCGCTTGCGGGGTCAGCGCGATAGGTTGGCAGGCAAGCAACTGTAGGTAGGTAGGTAGGTAGGTAGGTAGGTAGGTAGCATGCTCCTCCGAAGCGAATGCCTTTGCAGATCAGGCGGGACTGGCAGGAAATCCGTTGTCGAGGCCGGTCAGAGCGGGCTTTGCGTTGCAGGAGTGCAGTGAGAGCTGCACTCCCGCCGTCCTTTACTCATACCCTGTGGCGCTGCGAGCTTTCAACGAAGCCCAGGCCTCCTCAATTCTCTGACGATAATCTGCAAGGGTCCCGTTGTTGTGAATAACAATGTCGTCGCTCGAAACGGCAATGCCCGCCTCCGATGAGTGGACTTTGATCTTGGCCGCGTCGTCTCGGACGATATGCCAGATCTCCCCACCCAAATCTCGGATGTACTTGGCTTCATTCTCGAAGCGAATATCCTTGATGATAATGACCTCTTTGCCGTCGAGGTTGAGTTCGAAGCGAGTAGGTTTTTCCGAGTAGGTTTCCCTCACGTGGCGCTCGCGTCTGGCGGTGAAGTCAGGGAAGTCCTGGATGGCCAGCTTCTTTATGAGGGCGATCGCGGCCTCTGGGGAAATGCCCCAGAAGCTGTCGGTTTCGGTCTTGGCCTCGGACCAGATCTGCTCATCGCTGAAGCCAAAGATCTCTTGAGCAGCACGCATGAACGGCGTTTCAGGGGCGTTTGCTTCTGCTTCTGTAAGCTGACGAGGCGGCAGAGGAGGGTGGTTGATCGCACGGTCGGCACGCTTCAACCAGTGGAGGGGGTCGTGGCTGTCACGCATCCACTCAGTGCCAACGCGCTGGAAGAATTCACGGGGAGACATACCCCACGCCTCCAGCCGCACCTCCTTTGCGGTATCATCCCAAGTTTGAGAATTCGATAACCCGAACAGAGACTGACATCCAGCCTTCAGCGGATTCGCCAGGGCATAGCTGGCTACCTCCGGATGCTCCATCAGGAAAGCGGCACCTGTGTCCTTTCCTGATCTCGCTTTCGCTGCGAGGCCGATGATTTTTCTCACTGGATTCTCTCCGGGCAAAAGCTTGATTCTAAAGGCTTTCAGGGGAGAAATTCGAGGTTTACATATAAAGGCTTTCCGAAACATATCATGACGTTTACATCCTTAGACGTTCCGAAACAAGATGCGACATACGCCTACCAGGGCGGCGGGCGTGGTTTGCCAGTCGAGCGTATCGCCATCCTGGAGCAATTCGTCCAGGGCGACCTGCGCCCGGACCTGACTCTGGTCTTCGATCTGCCGGTCGAAGTGGGCCTGGCCCGTGCCGCCGCCCGCGGCCGCCTGGACCGTTTCGAGCAGGAAGGCCAGGCGTTCTTCGAAGCAGTGCGCCAGGCCTACCTGCAGCGCGCCGGCCGCGAACCACAGCGCTATACCCTGCTGGATGCCGCCCAGCCTCTGGAGGCCGTGCAGCGCTCCATCGATGCGTTGCTACCAGGCATCGTGGAGCGTTGCCGTGGCTGAGGCCTATCCCTGGCAGCAGGCCCTCTGGCAGCAACTGGCCGGCCGCAGCCAGCACGCTCACGCCTACCTGCTGCATGGGCCGCAGGGTATCGGCAAGCGGGCCTTGGCCGAGCGCCTGATGGCCCGCCTGCTGTGCCAGCAGCCCCAGGGCCTGGAGGCCTGTGGCGCGTGCAAGTCCTGTCTGCTGCTCAAGGCCGGCAGCCACCCGGACAACTTCGTACTCGAGCCCGAAGAAGCTGACAAGCCTATCAAGGTAGATCAGGTACGCGAGCTGGTGGCCTTCGTGGTGCAGACCGCGCAGCTGGGTGGGCGCAAGGTGGTACTGATCGAGCCGGTGGAGGCGATGAACGTCAACGCCTCCAACGCCCTGCTCAAGAGCCTCGAAGAGCCCTCCGGCGACACCGTGTTGCTGCTGGTCACCCACCAGCCCAGCCGCCTGTTGCCGACCATCAAGAGCCGTTGCCAGCAGGTCGCCTGCCCGCAGCCCAGCCTGGCCCAGAGCCAAGCCTGGCTGGCCGGTGCGCTGCCCGACAGTGACGAGACCGAGCGCGACGAGTTGCTGACCCTGGCTGCCGGTTCGCCGCTGATGGCGGTCAGCTTGCAGGCGCAAGGCGTGCGAGAGCAGCGTGCGCTGGTCACCGACGGGGTGAAGAAGCTGCTCAAGCAGCAGCAATCGCCCAGTCAGCTGGCCGATGCCTGGAACGGTGTACCGCTGTTGCTGCTGTTCGACTGGTTCTGCGATTGGGCGCACCTGATCCTGCGCTACCAATTGACCCAGGACGAGGAAGGGCTAGGCTTGGCCGATATGCGCAAGGTGGTGCAGTACCTGGCGCAGAAGAGCCGCCAGACCAAGGTGCTGGAGGTGCAGGCATGGATCCTGGAGCAGCGCCAGAAGGTGCTGGGCAAGGCCAACCTCAACCGCGCCCTGCTGCTTGAATCGCTGCTGGCCCACTGGCTGCAGTTGCCGGGCGCCCGCTGATTTTCATTTTTTCATGTGTGTCGTTATCCCATGCTCGTAGATTCCCATTGCCACCTCGACCGTCTTGACCTGAGCGCCCATCAGGGCTCCCTCGATGCTGCCCTGCAGGCGGCGCGTGAGCGCGGGGTCGGGCATTTCCTGTGTATTGGCGTCAGTGCCGAGAATGCTGGTGCGGTGAAGGCGCTGAGCGAGCGTTACGCCGATGTCGATTGCTCGGTGGGCGTGCACCCGCTGGACCTGGCGCCGGGCGAAACGCCGGCGCTGGAATGGCTGCTGCGCGAGCTGGCTCACCCGCATGTGGTGGCGATTGGTGAAACCGGGCTGGATTACCACTACGAGCCGGAAGCAGCCGAGTTGCAGCAAGCCTCGTTCCGCCTGCACCTGGAGGCCTCGCGGCAGACCGGCAAGCCGGTGATCGTGCATACCCGTGCGGCGCGTGCCGATACCCTGGCGCTGCTGCGCGAGGCCAACCTGCCGCAGGCCGGCGTGCTGCACTGCTTCACCGAAGACTGGGACATGGCCAAGGCGGCGCTGGACCTGGGGTATTACATTTCGTTGTCTGGCATCGTTACCTTCCGCAATGCCGATGCCCTGCGTGAAGTGGCGCGGCAGGTGCCGGTCGATCGTTTGCTGGTGGAAACGGATTCGCCGTACCTGGCGCCGATTCCGTATCGCGGCAAGCCGAATTTGCCGCAGTATGTGCGTGAGGTGGCCGAGTACGTGGCTTCGTTGCGCGGGGCCAGTTATGAGCAGTTGGCCGAACAGACCACTGCCAACTTCAAGCGCTTGTTCCCGTTGGCGCGGGTGGCCTGACTCGAAGGGTTGGCGGGCGCCTGGTGTTCCTCATGCAATCCCCACCAACCCCAAACCTGAACCCCCGGCTTCATTTCCCCTCGAAACACCCAAAAAAAACCCGGGTTCTGGGGGGGGAATCCGGGTTAAGACCATTAGGAGTAAAACAAAGGTACGCGGTCCCTGAGCACCTTTATCGGCGCGCCACTTGGGGGGGATGCGCCGCGCCAACACTTCAAGTATTAGTCAGCTTTGGCGCAGTGCCAGTGCATATTGATCGATTTTTAAACAAATTTGGAATACGCCCACGTTTCATTCCTCCCGCAGCGCATGGCCATAAGCATCGTGAAACACAGACATGCTTGGATGATCCGTGCAATTTCTTGCAAGTTAGGCATAATAAACCGCTTCGATTGTCATCCAGTCCTTCCTATGCAGAAAGAACCTCGTAAGGTCCGTGAGTTTCGCCGTCGCGAACAGGAAATCCTCGACACCGCGCTCAAGCTTTTTCTCGAACAGGGAGAAGACAGCGTCACCGTCGAGATGATCGCCGACGCCGTGGGCATCGGCAAAGGCACGATCTACAAGCACTTCAAGTCCAAGGCGGAGATCTACCTGCGCCTGATGCTCGACTACGAGCGCGACCTGAACGCGCTGTTGCATTCGGCCGACGTCGATCGCGACAAGGAAGCCCTGTCGCGAGCCTACTTCGAGTTCCGCATGCGCGATCCGCAGCGTTACCGGCTGTTCGACCGCCTGGAAGAAAAGGTGGTCAAGGGCAACCAGGTACCGGAAATGGTCGAACAGCTGCACAGCATCCGTGCCTCCAACTTCGACCGCCTGACCCAGCTGATCAAGGGCCGTATCAGCGAAGGCAAGCTCGAAGACGTGCCGCCGTATTTCCACTATTGCGCCGCCTGGGCGCTGGTGCACGGCGCCGTGGCGCTTTACCACTCGCCGTTCTGGAGCAATGTGCTGGAGGACCAGGAAGGCTTCTTCCAGTTTCTGATGGACATTGGCGTGCGCATGGGCAACAAGCGCAAGCGCGACCCGGAACCTTCGAACTGAAGCATCCGCGTTCAGGCAATACGCAGTACCTGTAGGAGCAGCCTTGTGCTGCGAAAGGGCCGGTGCAGCCAGCACACATCTGCATGGCTGTACTAGCCCTTTCGCAGCACAAGGCTGCTCCTACCTATTTCGGCGATGTGCAGGGCTTGCAAAAACCTGATTTATGAGTCAGGTTTTGCCAGCCCCCATCATCCATGCCGGAGTCATTCATGATCGTCGATCGTCAAGGCAGGCGTTTTCGCAACCTGCGCGTCAGCCTGACGGCTGCCTGTAACTATGCCTGCACCTACTGCGTGCCAGACGGCAAGCGCCTGGTGGCAGCACAGGACGAACTGTCGGCGGAGGCCCTGGCTCGTGGCGTGACCTACCTGATCGAAGCCGCCGGCATCGAACGCTTGCGCATCACCGGCGGTGAGCCATTGGTCAGTCCGCGCCTGGATGCTTTCCTGGCCGCCGTGGCCAAGCTCGACCTTGACGATATCTCGATGACTACCAATGGCCAGTTGCTGGCGCGCAAGTTGCCCCAGTTGCAGGCGGCAGGTATCCGCCGATTGAACGTTTCCCTCGACACCCTCGACCCTCAGGCGTTCCGCCGTATTGCCCGGGGTGGCGACTTGGTCAGCGTGCTGGCGGGCATGGAGCGGGCCAGCGCCATGGGCATGCAGATCAAGGTGAACATGGTGCCGATGCGCGGGCACAACCTCGATCAGGTGCTGCCGCTGCTGGATTATTGCCTTGAGCGCGGCTTCGAACTGCGCTTCATCGAGCTCATGCGCATGGGCCACCTGGCCCGTGACCAAAACGTCTTCCTGCAGCAGTTCGTCGGCCTCGACCAACTGCTCGCACTGATTGCTGGCAAGCATGCCTACGTTCAGGTCGATGCGCCGCTGGACGCCACTGCCTTGCGTTATCAGGTGCCCGGCAGAGGCCACTTCGGCGTGATCGCCAACGAAAGCGTACCATTCTGCCGCACCTGCTCGCGGCTGCGCCTGTCCTCCACGGGCTGGCTGCATGGCTGCCTGTCGTCGGGCAATCGCCATTTCGTCGGCGACCTTCTGGAAAAACCGCGCCATCAGGCGCTGCCGGCGCTGCAGCGCTTGCTGGTAAAGGCCTTGGCAGACAAACAGGACCTGGCGTTTTCCGGCGATGTGATGGTGATGAAGGTGATTGGCGGCTGAAGCTGGCGCAAAAGCTGCATCCGCCAGCTATTCGCCGGTTTTTCGTCGCCGGCCACTGGAGGAAAGATGCGTAGCCTGGTTTTGCTGCTGGCGCTGATGGCGTTGGGCGGTTGCATGAATGTCAGCGATATGGGCGAGGGCGTCCGTTACCACATGAGCGATGCCGGTCTGCTGGACCACAGCGATACCCGTCGCACCCTGTCGATCCGCCTGCAGCCCGATTCGTTCATCTTCATCGGCCAGGGCGCGTTCGTGCCTCCGGGCAAGGGACCGGTGCCGCGGCAGAACGCGGTGGCCGAGCAGGCCTACAAGAGCTTCGTCGAATATTTCCCGCTGGTACGGCGTGCCCAAGGGCCATTGGGCCTGGAAGAGGCCATCGCCCAGGCCCGTTCGGTGGGTGCCGACTACGTGCTGTACACCCGCTTCGCGCGCACCGACGACCGCATCGGCAATGGCGACGAGTGGTATGATGAACAAGCGGTCGACCGGCTGGGCTGGGACACCGGCGTGGTGCAGATGATGCTCATCGAAACCAGCACCCGCTACCTGATCGACACTGCGCGTATCAAGAGCCGTGGCGGTTTGTTGACGTTCCACGATAAAACCCCGGAGGATTTGCTTGGCGCGCCAATGCGCGAGTACGCTCGTAGCCTTCTGGGTGTGAGTGAATGAGGCAAGCGTGATGAGCGATTCCGGCAAGGCCAATGATCTTCTGGCGCAGATTCCCAAGGCCAAGGGCCTGCCGCCGGTGCATCTGTGGAACCCGGATTTCTGCGGTGACATCGACATGCGCATCGCCCGTGATGGCACCTGGTACTACCTGGGTACGCCGATCGGTCGCAAGCCGATGGTGCGGCTGTTTTCCACCATCATCCGCCGCGATGGCGATGATTACTTCCTGATTACCCCGGTAGAGAAGGTGGGCATCCGCGTCGACGATGCGCCGTTCGTGGCCGTGGCGCTGGACGTGGAGGGTGAGGGTGAGCAGCAGGTGCTGCGCTTCACCAGTAATGTCGAGGACCAGGTCGAAGCCGGGCCGGCCAACCCGCTGCGCGTGGTGATCGACCCGGTCACGCAGGAGCCATCGCCGTATGTGCTGATGCGCAGCAACCTCGAGGCGCTGATTCATCGCAATGTGTTCTACCAGTTGGTAGAGCTGGCGGTGCCGCGTGAGATCGACGGGGAAGAGTGGCTTGGGGTCTGGAGCCACGGTGAGTTCTATCCGATCGGGCGTAGCAGCTGAGATATCTGGTGCCTGCACCGGCCTTTTCGCGGGCTCGCCCGCTCCCACAGGGTTTTCTACAGGCTTCAAGGGTGTGGGAGCGGGCAAGCCCGCGAAGAGGTCGGCACAGGCAATAATCGGCCTCTTGGTTTTTCCCCGAATTGGTCATTTGTCTCTCTGCCCCACAGGCCTAACCTGCAGGCAATTGCCATCCAGGAGAAGCCCCCCATGAAACCCTTCAGCATCATCCTTTTCGCCCTGTTCGCCGCCCAGACCCCTGCCTGGGCGCACGGCGACGCTGCCGACCAGGTCAAGGTCCTGCAGCAGCAACAACCCTCGAACGCCCCCGGCAAGAGCGCCGTGATGCTCACCGTCAGCTACGCCCCCGGCCAGGCATCACCCGCGCATCAGCACCCGGGCGCAGTGATGGCCTACGTGCTGGAAGGGGCAGTGGTATCGAAGCTCGATAACGAGCCGGAGAAAACCTACAAGGCCGGTGAATACTGGTACGAAGCCCCGGGTACCGTGCACAGCGTGTCACGCAACGCCAGTCAGAAGCAGTCAGCCAAGTTGCTGGTCTGGAGCCTGGTGGATGAAGGCAGTGCGGTCACATTGCCCTATCCAGCAGCAGGCTCGGAGCGCTGAGCCTGCCCCAGCCGGGTTGTCACTTCCTGCATCAGGTTCGGGTCCAGTACCTGGCAAGGCGCGACCTGCGCGTTGCTGGTGTAGAACGGCGGCAGATTTTGCGCCAGTCGAGCAACGTCCTTGGCAGTGCAGCCTGTTGGCAGCAACACATATTGCAGGCTTGTGGGGAAGGACGGCGCGGTGTGCCGTTCCAGGGTGGAGCCATAGGCGCCAAGGGTCATGACCGCCTCGCTGCCGGCCGGGTCCGGAAAACGGAGCAGGACGAATGTGCAGTAACGGGGGTGGGTGAGATGCTGGTGTGCTTCGTCGCGGACCTGTGGGTCGTCATGATTCATCAGGTTCCAGCGTAACGCGGCGTAGCTGCGAGTGGTCTCCATGAACGCAGTGCGAATGGGGGAGCGCGTTTCGTCACCGCCCAGGCAGGCCAGCAGATTGCCGAATGGGTCCAGCAAGGCTACGGCGTTGCACGTATCTGCCGCGAGAGCTGTGTCGACCAATGGCTCGGCCAGTTCGATGCCGGGCAGGCGAGGGTCTGCACTGTTGATGCGCAGGCTCCATGGGCTCAAGCCCGCCAGGGCCTGGCGTACCAAGCTCCGGCTGGGTAGGGCGATCGGGTCTTTCAGGGCAGATGGCGGCAGGCCGGCGTTGCTGCTTTCGTCGTGCACATGGTTCACGCTGGCCTCGAACAACGAACGGGTAAGGCACATCGTTGCGGCGTCGATGCGTTCGCCAGCGTAGATCGGCCCTTGCGTCGGCCCGACATAGTCGCGATCAAAAGGGCTGCCGACAGCATAGTAGCCCCACGTGGCTTGCGCGCGCAGACGAAGTGCGGCCGGCAGGCCGGGGAATTCGAAGCGGCCGTCATGATTGATGCCGGCAAAGGTGTCGAGCGCACTTACCGCAACATTGAAGCCGGCAGTCAGCAGGGCGCCTGCGCACATGGCGCAGGGGTCGAGCGTGGTGATGACGGTCAATTCATGCGTGGGCGGTAGGGCAAGGCGCTGCTGGTTGTCGAAATACCAGTCGACCAGCCGGCGCTCACCATGCCCCGTTGGGTCGTGAAGCCTGAATGCGGGTTGCGCCTGGCTTGCAGAAGGCTCCAGCACGCGGTTGTGCAGGGCGACCAGTACCTTGCCAGTGGCATTTTCGATGATGCAGCCACCCACGGCGAACGTTGCTTGTCGGCTTGCCAAAAGGGCCTGGTTGGCGGCGATTGCTACCGCTTGCTGAGCGTTCTGGGTGAAGTCGTTGGCTTTCATGCTTGCCTGTGTTCGTCGAGGGATCTCGGACGATACAGCAGCCGTGCGCTGGCATGAGGGGATAAGTGCAACAAAAAACCTCCAGTGCTTGCGCATCTGGAGGTTTTCAATGTTTGGCTCCGCGACCTGGACTCGAACCAGGGACCCAATGATTAACAGTCATTTGCTCTACCGACTGAGCTATCGCGGAATCTGTGCGTATCTTACTGATTGCCCAGGGGAAGTCAAGCCACCCCTAGGCAAAACAATGAGTTACAGTACCTGCACGATAGCTTTGGTCACTACGTGGATGTTGCTCTTGTTCAGCGCGGCCACGGCGATGCGGCCGGTGTCCAGCGCATAGATGCCGAACTCGTTCTTCAGGCGGGCGACCTGTTCGACGGTCAGGCCCGAGTACGAGAACATGCCAACCTGGCGGCCAACGAAGCTGAAGTCGCGGTTGGCGCCATATTCGGCCAGCAGCGAAACCATCTGCTTGCGCATGCCGTGGATGCGCTCGCGCATTTCGGCCAGCTCGGTTTCCCACATCTGGCGCAGTTCGGCGCTGTTCAGCACGGTGGCAACGATGGTTGCACCGTGGGTCGGCGGGTTGGAGTAGGTGGTGCGGATCACGCGCTTGACCTGCGACAGCACGCGGGTGCTCTCGTCCTTGGAGGCGGTGACGATCGACAGCGCACCGACGCGCTCGCCGTACAGCGAGAACGACTTGGAGAACGAGCTGGACACGAAGAACTCCAGGCCCGACTCGGCGAACAGGCGCACGGCGAAGGCGTCTTCGGCGATGCCGTCACCGAAGCCCTGGTAGGCCATGTCGAGGAACGGCACGTGGCCCTTGGCCTTGACCACTTCCAGGACGTTCTTCCAGTCGTCCAGGCTCAGGTCGACGCCAGTCGGGTTGTGGCAGCAGGCGTGCAGCACCACGATCGAGCCGGACGGCAGGTTGTTCAGGTCTTCGAGCATGCCGGCGCGGTTGACGTCGTTGGTCGGCGCGTCGTAGTAGCGGTAGTTCTGCACCGGGAAGCCGGCCGATTCGAACAGCGCGCGGTGGTTTTCCCAGCTCGGGTCGCTGATGGCAACCACGGCGTCAGGCGACACACGCTTGAGGAAGTCGGCACCAATCTTCAGCGCGCCGGTACCGCCAACGGCTTGCACGGTAACCACGCGGCCGGCGGCCAGCAGTGGCGACTCGGCGCCGAACAGCAGCTTTTGTACAGCCTGGTCGTAGGTGGCGATGCCGTCGATCGGCAGGTAGCCGCGCGAGGCGTGCTGGGCGGCACGCTGGGTCTCGGCTTCGATCACGGCGCGCAGCAGCGGAATGCGGCCTTCCTCATTGCAGTACACGCCCACGCCCAGGTTGACCTTGTCGGTACGTGGGTCGGCGTTGAATGCTTCGTTGAGGCCCAGAATAGGGTCGCGGGGTGCCAGCTCGACAGCGGAAAACAGGCTCATTGTTACCTTGGCTCTGATTGGAGTGTGATAGGACGTACACGCTCCAGCCCGAATGCACTGAAGCGGTGCACAAACGGGGAGTCAGTATAGTGATACCGACCGGTCACCGCGACAGTCCGGCATCGCTTTTCCGGTCATTTGCGCAAATATTTTTCGACCATTGGTCTAATTGCCGGGTCCACCGTAACAAGCGCTCACAGCTGTGCCTTGAAAGCGCCCCCCGGCGGGCGCATTTGGGTATAGACTACTGGCTAAATTTACAGTTGCTGCAACACCGCGAGGTCCGTCATGTCCGAGTTCCAGCTCGTCACCCGTTTCCAGCCGGCCGGCGACCAGCCCGAGGCCATCCGCCAGATGGTCGAAGGCATCGAGGCGGGGCTGTCGCACCAGACGCTGCTCGGGGTGACCGGCTCGGGCAAGACCTTCAGCATCGCCAACGTCATTCAGCAGGTGCAGCGCCCGACCCTGGTGCTGGCGCCGAACAAGACCCTGGCCGCGCAGCTGTATGGCGAATTCAAGGCGTTCTTCCCCAACAATGCGGTGGAGTACTTCGTTTCCTACTACGACTACTACCAGCCTGAAGCCTACGTACCGTCGTCCGACACCTTCATCGAGAAGGACGCTTCGATCAACGACCACATCGAGCAGATGCGCCTGTCGGCGACCAAGGCATTGCTGGAGCGGCGTGACGCGATCATCGTCACCACTGTGTCGTGCATCTACGGCCTGGGCAGCCCCGAGACCTACCTGAAAATGGTCCTGCACGTGGACCGTGGCGACAAGCTCGACCAGCGCGCGTTGCTGCGCCGCCTGGCCGACCTGCAATACACCCGCAACGAGATGGACTTTGCCCGCGCCACCTTCCGCGTGCGCGGCGATGTGATCGACATCTTCCCGGCCGAATCGGACCTCGAGGCCATCCGCATCGAACTGTTCGATGACGAGGTGGAGAACATCGCCGCCTTCGACCCGCTGACTGGCGAGGTCTTTCGCAAGCTGCCGCGTTTCACCTTCTACCCCAAGAGCCACTACGTCACCCCGCGGGAAACCCTGCTGGAGGCGGTGGAAGGCATCAAGGAAGAGCTCAAGGACCGCCTGGAATACCTGCAGAAGGCCAACAAGCTGGTCGAGGCCCAGCGCCTGGAGCAACGCACCCGCTTCGATCTGGAGATGATCCTGGAGCTGGGCTACTGCAACGGCATCGAGAACTACTCGCGCTACCTGTCCGGGCGCCCGGCCGGGGCGCCGCCGCCCACCCTGTACGACTACCTGCCGCCCGATGCGCTGCTGGTGATCGACGAATCCCACGTCAGCGTTCCGCAGGTCGGCGCCATGTACAAGGGCGACCGCTCGCGCAAGGAAACCCTGGTCGAGTACGGCTTCCGCCTGCCTTCGGCGCTGGACAACCGGCCGATGCGTTTCGACGAGTGGGAGGACGTCAGCCCGCAGACCATCTTCGTATCCGCCACCCCGGGCCCCTATGAGGCCGAGCACGCCGGGCGCGTGGTAGAGCAGGTGGTGCGCCCCACCGGCCTGGTCGACCCTCAGGTGGAAGTACGCCCGGCGCTTACCCAGGTGGATGACCTGCTGTCGGAAATCCGCAAGCGCGTGGCACAGGGCGAGCGGGTGCTGGCCACCACGCTGACCAAGCGCATGGCCGAAGACCTCACCGACTACCTGGCCGACCACGACGTGCGGGTGCGTTACCTGCACTCGGACATCGACACCGTCGAGCGGGTGGAGATCATCCGCGACCTGCGCCTGGGTACCTTCGACGTGCTGGTGGGCATCAACCTGCTGCGTGAGGGCCTGGATATGCCCGAGGTGTCGCTGGTGGCGATCCTCGATGCCGACAAGGAAGGTTTCCTGCGCTCCGAGCGCTCACTGATCCAGACCATCGGCCGTGCTGCGCGTAACCTCAATGGCCGGGCCATCCTGTATGCCGACAACATCACCGGTTCCATGCAGCGCGCCATCGACGAAACCGAGCGTCGTCGCGAGAAGCAGATCGCATTCAACCTGGCCAATGGCATCGTGCCCAAAGGTGTGGTCAAGGACATCACCGATATCATGGAAGGCGCCACCGTGCCCGGCGCGCGCAGCAAGAAGCGCAAGGGCATGGCCAAGGCAGCGGAGGAGAGCGCCCGTTACGAGGCCGAGCTGCGCACGCCGGGCGAGATCACCAAACGCATCAAGCAACTGGAAGAGAAGATGATGCAGTTCGCCCGCGACCTGGAGTTCGAGGCCGCGGCGCAATTGCGCGACGAGATTGCACAGCTGCGCGAGCGGTTGATTACCAGCTGAAGCCTGGCGCGGGCCTTGTGGGAGCGCATACAGTTTGAAATAGCCTCAATGTGCTTCTCCCGCTTTCAGCCCCTCCGGCAACTTGCGGGTCAACAACACCGCCACCATGCTCACCGCTAACCCGATCCCCACAAAGTGGAACGCATCGTTATAGGCCATGATCAACGCCTGCTGGTGAGTGATCTCGCTCAACTTGCCCAGCGCCGCATTGTCATTGCCCAGCCGCTCCGCCAGTTGCGCCAACCGTTCCGCCACCTGCGGGTTGCTCGGCACCACCGCCTCCCTCAGGTAATCGAAATACACCTTGGTCCGTGCATCCAGCAGGGTGGCCAGCAGCGCAATGCCGATCGCACCGCCCAGGTTACGCAGGATATTGAACAGGCTCGACGCCGAACCCGCATCCTGCGGCTGTATATACGCCGTGGCGATCAGCGAAATGGTCACCATGATCATTGGCTGGCCGATGGCACGGATGATCTGGATATGGTTGAACTGCGGCCCTGCAAAATCCGGATTGAGCACCCCCGAGCCGAAACTGGCGGCGCCGAACAGGCAGAACCCCAGGGCACACAACACCTTGGGCGACACCACTTTCATCAGTTGCGGCACCAACGGGATCAGGAACAGCTGCGGGATACCCATCCACATGATCACCTCGCCGATCTGCAAGGCGTTGTAGCCCTGCACCTGCGCCAGGTACAGCGGCAGCAGGTAGATCGACCCGTACAAGCCCACCCCCATGCCAAGGCTGGCGATGCTCGACAGGCCAAAGTTGCGGTTGCCGAGGATGCGCAGGTTGATCAGCGGGTGTGGCTTGGAAAACTGCAGGATGACGAAGGTGATCAGGCTGACCAGGGCGGTGCTGCCCAGGCCGACGATCAGCTGCGATTCCAGCCAGTCCTTGCGGTGGCCTTCCTCCAGGAACACCTGCAGGCAGCCAAGCCCCAGGCCCAGGGTGACGATGCCGGCGTAATCGGTGCTTTTCAGCAGCTCCCAGTGCGCGTCCTTCTTTTCCAGCCCGTACAGCAGGCCGGCGATCATCACCAGGCCCGGTGGGATATTGATGTAGAAAATGTACTCCCAGCCCCAGTTCTCGGTCAGCCAGCCGCCCAAGGTGGGGCCGATGGAGGGGGCGAAGGTGGCGGTCATGGCGAACATGGCCATGCCCTTGGCGCGGTGGTGTTCGGGCAGCTTGATCAGGGTCAGGGTGAAGGCCAGCGGGATCAGCGCACCGCCGGTAAAACCCTGCAGGGCGCGGAACAGGATCATGCTCTCCAGGTTCCAGGCCATCGAACATAACAGCGACGACAATAGGAAACCGCTGGACACCCACACGGCCAGGCGCCGCGCCGACAGCAGCTGCACCAGCCAGGCGGTGAGCGGGATCATGATGATTTCCGCGACCAGGTAAGAGGTGGAAATCCACGAGCCTTCCTCCAGCGTCGCCGACAGTGCGCCCTGGATGTCCTTGAGCGACGAGTTGGTGATCTGGATGTCCAGCACCGCCATGAAGGCGCCGAGCATCACGCTCATCACCGCGATCCAGTCCCGCCGTGTCGGCTCCGCGGTTGGCCTGAGCAGCTGGTCACCGGCCATTGTGGCCTTCGTCTTCGCTGCGCAGGTCGACGGTGGCGGTCACCGACATGCCAGGGCGGATGCGCCCGTGCAGCGGGTTGTCAGCGCGGAAGGTCAGCTTGACCGGAATACGCTGCACCACCTTGGTGAAGTTGCCGGTGGCGTTGTCGGGCGGTAGCAGGCTGAACTGCGCGCCGGAGGCGGCGAAAAGGCTGTCGACCCGGCCTTCTATCGGTGTGTCGGGGTAGCTGTCGAACAGCAGCTCGGCACGCTGGCCGGGCTGCATGCGGCCGATCTGGGTTTCCTTGAAGTTGGCCTGCACCCAGATGTCTTCGTCCGGCACGATCGACAGCAGGTAGGCACCGGCCTGTACCACCTGGCCATTGCGCGCGTTGCGCTGGCCGATGCTGCCGCTGATTGGTGCACGGATTTCACAGCGGGTCAGGTTCAGTTCGGCTTGTGCCAGGTCGGCGCGGGCGTTGGCGATCTGCGCGTCGAGGCGCTTGAGTTCGGCGGTCAGTGCGTTGACTTGCTGGCGCTGGCTTTGCAGGTCGGCACGGGCCTTGTCGACCTGCGAGCCGGCGACATGGCTGTCCGCGGACAGGGTGGTGACCCGTTCTTCCGATACGAAACCTGGTTTGCGCAGCTTCTCGGCACGGCTCAGGTCCAGGCGCGAGCGGTCGAAAGTGGCCTGGTTGGCCGCCACCTGGGCCTGGCCGGCGGCGATCAGGCTGGCTTGCTGGGTCAGGCGGCTTTGCGCCTGCACCTGCTCGGCTTCGCGGGTGGCCAGGGTGGCGCGGGCGCGTTGCACGGCCAGTTCGAAGTCGGCGGCCTCCAGGCGCACCAGCAGGTCGCCTTTCCTGACGTGCTGGTTGTCCTCGACCCGCACCTCGTCGATGCGTGCGCCCAACTGGCTGGAAATGCGGGTGATCTCGCCCTGTACGTAGGCGTTGTCGGTGCTTTCGTAGAAGCGGCCCTTGAAGTACCAGTGGCTCAGGAAGGTGAGGGCGATGACGGCCACCAAGGTGAAGAAGACCAGCAGGCGGCGTTTGAGTTGAGCAGGCATGAGGACTATCGTTCCAGAAATGTAAATAAATTTAACAGCGGCACATGGCCGGTCGACAAGTGACGTTCGCGCCATTGCTGGAGCCCGGTGCCTGCCTCCTGCTAACATCCCGCCTTTGTTTCATCTTTCGTTCGAGACTCTCCATGACCACCGTACGCACGCGTATCGCGCCATCGCCTACCGGCGACCCCCATGTCGGCACTGCCTACATCGCCCTGTTCAACTACTGCTTTGCCAAGCAGCACGGCGGTGAGTTCATCCTGCGCATCGAAGACACCGACCAGCTGCGCTCCACGCGCGAGTCGGAGCAGCAGATCTTCGATGCCCTGCGCTGGCTCGGCATCGAATGGAACGAAGGCCCGGACGTCGGCGGCCCGCACGGCCCTTACCGGCAGAGCGAGCGTGGCGAAATCTACGCCAGGTACGCCAAGGAGCTGGTTGACGCCGGCCATGCCTTCTACTGCTTCTGCACCGCCGAAGAGCTGGAGCAAATGCGCGCAGAGCAGCAAGCCCGTGGCGAAACCCCGCGCTACGACGGCCGCGCGCTGCTGCTGAGCGCCGAGGAAGTGCAGCGCCGCCTGGACGCTGGCGAGCCGCACGTGATCCGCATGAAAGTGCCGAGCGAAGGCGTGTGCGTGGTACCGGACATGCTGCGTGGCGATGTCGAGATCCCGTGGGACCGCATGGACATGCAGGTGCTGATGAAGAACGACGGCCTGCCGACGTACTTCCTGGCCAACGTGGTCGACGACCATCTGATGGGCATCACCCACGTGCTGCGCGGCGAAGAGTGGCTGCCATCGGCACCCAAGCTGATCAAACTGTACGAATACTTCGGCTGGGAACAGCCCAAGCTGTGCTACATGCCGCTGCTGCGTAACCCGGACAAGTCCAAGCTGTCCAAGCGCAAGAACCCGACCTCGGTGACTTTCTACGAGCGCATGGGCTTCATGCCCGAGGCGATGCTCAACTACCTGGGCCGCATGGGCTGGTCGATGCCGGACGAGCGCGAGAAGTTCTCGCTGGCCGAGATGGTCGAGCACTTCGACCTGTCGCGTATCTCGCTGGGCGGCCCGATCTTCGACATCGAGAAGCTGTCCTGGCTGAACGGCCAGTGGCTGCGCGAACTGTCGGTCGAGGAGTTCGCCGCGCGCCTGCAGAAGTGGGCGTTCAACAGCGACTACATGATGAAGATCGCCCCGCACGTGCAAGGCCGGGTGGAAACCTTCAGCCAGGTTGCCCCGCTGGGCGGGTTCTTCTTCGAAGGCGCGCTGAAGCTGGACGCCAAGCTGTTCGAAAGCAAGAAGCTGTCGGCCGACCAGGTACGCCAGGTGATCCAGCTGATCCTGTGGAAGCTCGAAAGCCTGCGTCAGTGGGAAAAAGAGCGCATCACCGGTTGCATCCAGGCGGTGGTCGAGGCGCTGGAGCTGAAGCTGCGTGATGCCATGCCGCTGATGTTTGCCGCCATTACCGGCCAGGCCAGCTCGGTTTCGGTGCTGGACGCGATGGAAATCCTTGGCCCGGACCTGACCCGCTACCGCCTGCGCCAGGCCCTGGACCTGCTGGGTGGTGTGTCGAAGAAAGAAAACAAAGAGTGGGAAAAGCTGCTGGCCTCTATCGCCTGACAGTGGTCCCGAGGCCATAAGCCGAACTTGTGGGAGCGGGTAAACCCGCTCCCACGGGGCTCGGTGTTCAGTTTTGGCAAGGGGAGGGCGGTAAGTGATTGTTATCTGTGAAAATTTTTTTGAATATTTTGAAAAATTCGTTTGACAGCCCTGCAATCCGATCTTAATATGCGCCCCGTCCACAGCGATGAACGAAAACGAAACGCCAGGCACCCAGCCAGCGCTTCGGTTCAAAGCGACATTGTGGGGCTATAGCTCAGCTGGGAGAGCGCCTGCATGGCATGCAGGAGGTCAGCGGTTCGATCCCGCTTAGCTCCACCAAATTCCGCCTGGCAGCCAAGGCTGTCGGGCAAGACCGGGTCCAGCAACCGGGTCTTGAAGGTAAGAAGGTTCGTCCCCTTCGTCTAGTGGCCTAGGACACCGCCCTTTCACGGCGGTAACAGGGGTTCGAGTCCCCTAGGGGACGCCAGTTTTGCACAAGCGATGTTTCAGGATGTCGCTGGGCCGAGAGGCTAGAAATCCGGGGCTATAGCTCAGCTGGGAGAGCGCCTGCATGGCATGCAGGAGGTCAGCGGTTCGATCCCGCTTAGCTCCACCAATTTGCCGCGGTTCGCGAAAGCGGATCGGCACGAAGGTTACGTCCCCTTCGTCTAGTGGCCTAGGACACCGCCCTTTCACGGCGGTAACAGGGGTTCGAGTCCCCTAGGGGACGCCACTTTTCCTGCGTTTTGCAGGGCTTTAAAGGCTCGTCGATTACTGATGAGCCTTTTGTTTCGGGGCTATAGCTCAGCTGGGAGAGCGCCTGCATGGCATGCAGGAGGTCAGCGGTTCGATCCCGCTTAGCTCCACCATTTCTGCCGCGGTTCGCGTAAGCGGATCGGCACGAAGGTTACGTCCCCTTCGTCTAGTGGCCTAGGACACCGCCCTTTCACGGCGGTAACAGGGGTTCGAGTCCCCTAGGGGACGCCACTTTTCCTGCGTTTTGCAGGGCTTTAAAGGCTCGTCGATTACTGATGAGCCTTTTGTTTCGGGGCTATAGCTCAGCTGGGAGAGCGCCTGCATGGCATGCAGGAGGTCAGCGGTTCGATCCCGCTTAGCTCCACCATTTCTGCCGCGGTTCGCGTAAGCGGATCGGCACGAAGGTTACGTCCCCTTCGTCTAGTGGCCTAGGACACCGCCCTTTCACGGCGGTAACAGGGGTTCGAGTCCCCTAGGGGACGCCACGTTTACCCGCGTTTTGCGGGACTTTGAAGGCTCATTCGATTATTGAATGGGCCTTTTGTTTTTCTCCCCTAATCAAAATTTCGCGACCGACAGGCGGCTGCAGATTCTGCTTGCCAAAAAATATTATGCGAATAATATTTCGATCATCATATTTTTGTTGGCGAGTGGCCTGATGAGCGACAAGAAGAGCAGAACCCGCGAGCGCATTCTCGAGGCGGCGCGAAGTGCGCTGATCCAGCACGGCCCGGCCGAGCCCAGCGTCAGCCAGGTCATGGGTGCGGCAGGCCTGACCGTCGGTGGTTTCTACGCCCACTTCGACAGCAAGGACGAGTTGATGCTCGAAGCGTTCCGCCAGTTGCTGGGCGAGCGCCGCGCCTTGCTCGCGCAGATCGACCCCAGCCTCGATGGCGCCGGGCGGCGGGCGCTGGCCAGTGCGTTCTATCTGTCGCGCAAGCACCGTGATGCCGAAGTGCATGCCTGCCCGCTGCCCAATTCGCTGGGCGAGATGCAGCGCCTGCCAGAGGCCTTCCGCGAGGTTCTGGCCGAGCACATCGAGTTGATGGCTGCCGCCATGGTCGACCGCCCCGAGGACGCCGACAAGGCATTGGCCGACCTGGCCCTGATGGTTGGTGGCCTGGCGCTTGCCCGTGCCCTGGGCACCAGCGAACTGTCCGATCGTATTCTGCGCGCCGCCAAATCGGCGGTGCTTTGAGCCTGGAGCATGGCGATGACTACCCTGAGCTGGATTCGTGGTGTCAATGGCACCTTGGGCCGCCTGGCCCCCGAGCATGTCGCGGGCAAGATGCGCCGTGCCTTCATGACTCCTCGCAACCTGCCGCCACGGGATTGGGAGTTGCCCGTGCTGGCCAGCGCCGAGCGCATCACTTTGCGCTTCGGCTTGTCGGCCTTGCGCTGGGGCAAGGGGCCGACCGTGCTGATGATGCACGGCTGGGAGGGGCGCCCGACCCAGTTTGCCGCGTTGATCGAAACCTTGGTCCAGGCGGGGCACACGGTGGTGTCGCTGGAGGGGCCGGGGCATGGCCGTTCGCCTGGCGAACAGGCAAATGTGGTGTTGTTTGCCCGAGCGCTGCTGGAAGCTGCCGCCGAGCTGCCGCCGCTGCGCGCGGTTATTGGCCATTCCATGGGCGGCGCCAGTGTATTGCTGGCCTTGCAGATGGGGCTGCGTACCGAGGCAGCGGTAAGCATCGCTGCCCCGGCGCGGCTATTGGGCGTACTGCGTGGCTTTGCCCATCGTCTGGGTCTGCCGGCGCGGGCGCGGGCTGCATTCATTCGCCAGGTGGAGCGGGATGTGGGCATGCAGATTGCGCGGCTGGATGTGACGGGTTACCAGTTGGAGTTACCCGGGCTGGTGGTGCATGCCGCCGATGATGCCTTGGTCGCAGCCGATGAGGCCCGGGTTATCCACAAGGCCTGGTTCGATAGCCGCCTGATGCTGCTGGAGGCGGGTGGCCACCAACGCGTGCTGTCCGATCCGCGCCTGAGTGAAGCGGTGCTGGAGCTGCTGGCCCGGGCTGGCGCGGTGCCTGTAGGAGCGGCCTTGTGTCGCGATGGGCTGCGCAGCAGCCCCGGCAATCTGTGTCGGGACTGAGATTTTGGGGCCGCTGCGCGCCCCATCGCGACACAAGGCCGCTCCTACAGGGACCGCGTAGCCCCGCAGGCAAGTGCAGAAGGGCTGGACTTTCCCTCGGCGGTCCCTGCTAAATCCACTTTTGCTCCAAGGAAGCGAACATGAGCTGGGACTTGGCAACACCCTTCGTCATCGACCTGCGCGTCGGTAGCGAGGATATCGACGGCCTCGGCCACGCCAACAACGCGGTCTACGTCACCTGGCTGGAGCGCTGCGCCTGGCGCCATTCCCAGCGCCTGGGCCTGGACCTGGCCGAATATCGCCGGCTGGACCGGGCCATGGCGGTGGTGCGCCACGAAATCGACTACCTGGCTGCTGCCTACGAGGATGACGAGTTGCAACTGGCCACCTGGATCATCGACTGGGACCAGCGCCTGCGCATGACCCGGCGCTTCCAGCTCAAGCGCCCGCGCGACGGCGTGACTTTGCTGCGCGCCCAGACCACCTTTGCCTGCATCGAGCTGTCCAGCGGCAAGCCCAAGCGCATGCCGGCGGAGTTCCTCGACGGTTACGGCCCGGCGCTGATCGGCGCCTGAAACACCGGCAATTTTTGTTAAACTGCCGGCTTTTTCCGCCGAGACCCCGACATGCAAATTGCCCTGGCCCCCATGGAGGGGCTGGTCGACAACATCCTGCGCGACGTGCTGACCCGCGTGGGCGGTATCGACTGGTGCGTCACCGAGTTCATTCGCGTGTGCGACCGCCTGCTGCCGCCTTCCTCGTTCGACAAGCTGGCGCCCGAGTTGCGCAATGGCGCACGGACCGCTGCAGGGGTACCAATGCGCGTGCAGTTGTTGGGGTCGGACCCTGTGTGCCTGGCGGAAAACGCCGCGCTGGCCTGCCAGTTGGGCGCGCCGGTGATAGACCTGAACTTCGGTTGCCCGGCCAAGACCGTGAACAAGTCGCGCGGTGGAGCGGTGCTGCTCAAGGAGCCGGAGCTGCTGCACGCCATTGTGCGTGAAGTGCGCCGTACCGTGCCGGCACATATCCCGGTCACCTCGAAGATGCGCCTGGGTTTCGACAGCCCCGATGGCGCGCTGGAGTGTGCCATGGCGCTGGCCGAAGGCGGTTCGGCGCACCTGGTGGTGCATGCGCGGACGAAGGTCGAGGGCTACAAGCCCCCGGCCCACTGGGAGTGGGTGGCGCGGGTGCAGGATGTGGTCAAGGTGCCAGTGTTCGCCAACGGCGAGATCTGGACCGTGGATGACTGGCGGCGCTGTCGTGAGGTCAGTGGCGCCGAAGATATCATGCTGGGCCGTGGGCTGGTTTCGCGCCCCGATCTTGGGCTGCAGATTGCCGCGGCGCGTGACGGGCGGGAGTACCAGCCGATGAGCTGGGACGACCTGCTGCCGTTGCTTCGCGAGTTCTGGCGTCAGGCCCAGGCCAAGTTGTCGCCGCGCTATGCACCGGGGCGGATGAAGCAGTGGCTGGCGATGCTGACCCGCAGTTATCCCGAAGCGGTTGTGCTGTTTGCCGAATTGCGGCGGGAAGATGACTGTGCGCGGATCAGCCGGTTGCTGGGGGTTGAGGCGGTTTCCTTGGAGGCTTGTGTTGCCTGATCCGGCCCTTTCGCGGGCGTGCCCGCGAAGAGGCCATCAAATCCAGTGCAGGAATCCAGATTTTTTCTGCTCCCCCCTTGAAAGCATTTCCCCCGGCCATATCTCTTGAGTACGCGATGCCGAAGTCGGGTCGCGTAATGACTTACTTGCTGAATCTCAGGAGTTCATGACCATGACTACCGCTTTCTCTCTCGCTCCACTGTTCCGCCATTCCGTTGGTTTCGACCGTTTCAACGACCTGTTCGAATCCGCGGCACGTAACGAGGCCGGTAGCAGCTACCCGCCCTACAATGTGGAAAAGCATGGCGATGACCACTACCGTATCGTGGTTGCTGCAGCCGGTTTCCAGGAAGAGGACCTCGACCTGCAGGTTGAAAAAGGTGTCCTGACCGTGACCGGTAGCAAGCGCGACAATGGCCCTGCTGAAGTGACCTACCTGCATCAGGGTATCGCGCAGCGCGCCTTCAAACTGTCGTTCCGCCTGGCCGACCATATTGAAGTCAAGGCCGCCGGCCTGGCCAATGGCCTGCTCAGCATCGACCTGCTGCGCATCGTGCCTGAAGAGGCCAAGGCCAAGCGCATTCCGATCAACGGCGACAAGCCAGCGCTGAACTGATCGTGTAGATGTGAAAAAGGGCACCCCTAGGGGTGCCCTTTTTTGTGGCGGCTGTCTTGCACAACATCCAGAAGCTGGCGCGATCACTGTGGGAGCGGTTTCAGTAATCCGCCGGCGCCTCCAGCAACATCTGCCGGAACTCCGGCAACGGCAGCGGCCGGCTGTGCAAGTACCCCTGGTACAGGTGGCACCCCAGCCGTTCCAGAAACTCCAGTTGTTCGGTCAGTTCCACCCCTTCGGCAATCACCGTCAACTCCAGGCTGCGAGCCATGGCGACGATAGCGCGGACGATTTCGGCGTCGTTGGGGTCTTCCGGCGCATCGCGCACGAAGGTCTGGTCGATCTTCAGCGCGTCCACTGGCAGGCGTTTCAGGTAGGTCAGCGAGGAATAACCGGTGCCGAAGTCATCCATGGCAAAGCTCACCCCGTAGCGCTTCAGCTCGCGCATCTTACTGATGGTGTCCTCCAGGTTCTGGATGACGATGCCTTCGGTAATTTCCAGCGTCAGCATTTGCCGTGGCAGGCGGTAATCGTCCAGGCTGCGCAGCACCCGCCCGACAAAGTCGTTCTGGCGGAACTGCCGTGGGCTGATGTTCACGCACAAGCTGAAATCATCGGCGTCGATCAGCCCGTCGCCGAGCATGCGTGCGCAGGCATCGCACGCTTCGTCGAGTATCCAGCTGCCAACCTCCAGGATCAGGCCGCTTTCTTCCAGCACCTGAATGAATTGCGCCGGTGGCTGCTGACCCAGTTGCGGATGATGCCAGCGCAGCAGCACCTCGGCACCGACGATGCGGTTGTCGCGCGCATCCACCTGTGGCTGGAAGTGCAGCGCCAACTCGCCGCGGGCCAGGGCCAGGCGCAGGTCGTTTTCCATGCGCAGGCGCTCGCTGGCAGCCTTCTGCATGGTGGTATGGAACAGCTGGGTGGTGTTGCGCCCGGAATCCTTGGCACGGTACAGGGCGATATCGGCACGCTTGAGCAGGTCTGCCGGGGTGGCGCCGTGGTCAGGGATCAGCGCCACGCCGATGCTGGGTGTTACCTGCAGGCGCTGGCCATCCAGCGACATCGGCTCGGCCAGCAGTTCGCGCAGGGTATCGGCCAGCCCGCGGACTTTCTCTTCGACCAGCTCGCGGCTGCCTTCCAGGCCGCTGAGCAATACCACGAACTCATCGCCACCCAGGCGCGCCACGGTGTCTTCCAGGCGCACACTGGCTTCCAGCCGCGCTGTGATGATCTTCAGCACCGTGTCGCCCACCGGGTGGCCCAGCGAGTCGTTGATGTGCTTGAAGTGGTCGAGGTCGAGGAACAGCAGGGCGCCGCGAAGGTTGTGGCGCCTGAGCAGGGCGATCTGCTGGCTCAGGCGGTCCATCAGCAGGGCGCGGTTGGGCAGGTTGGTCAGCGGGTCGTGGTAGGCCAGGTGGCGAATCTGTGCCTGGGCGTTTTTCAGCTGGCTGACATCGCGGGCGGTTACCAGCAGGCAGTCCACCTCATTGAGGGTGATCGGCTCCACCGACACTTCCACGGTGAGGATGTCGCCGCGCTTGTTGCGCCCTAGCATCTCGCGATGATGCACCCGGCCACGCTCGCGCAACTCGGCCAGCAGGGCGCTGCGCTGCTTGTCGTCGGCCCAGATGCCGATCTCGTACACCGTGCGGCCGACCACGTCGGCGGCGTTGTAGCCGGTCAGGCGGCAGAAACCGTCGTTGATTTCCAGGTAGCGACCGCTGTAGCGTTCGGTGATGGTGATGGCGTCAGGGCTGGAGTGGAAGGCCTTGGCAAACTTCTCCTCGCTGGACTTCAGCGCCGCCTCGGCGCGCTGCTGCTGGGTGATGTCGCGCAGGGTGGTAACGCTGCAAGGCTGGTCATCGACGGTGATCAGGCGGCTGGAAATCACGCAGGTCAGCGGTGCCCCATTGCGGTGGTTGACCACTACGGCGACGTTGCTCAGGGCCTGCTCGCGGATTACCCGCTCTATGCGTTGCGCGCGCTCGATGGACTCCGCCCACAGGCCGATTTCCTCGGCGGTGCGGCCGATCACCTGCTCGGTGCTCCAGCCGAAGGTCTGGGTGAACGCCGGATTGATCTCGATGAACTGCCCGGTGTCCTGGCGGGTGACACAGATTGGGTCGGGGCTGACCTGGAACAGGCTGGCGAACTTCTCTTCCGAAGCGCTCAGGCGCTGTTCGCGCTCCACCTGGTCGGTGATGTCGAGCAAAGTGCCAGCCATGCGCAGCGGGTTGCCCTGCTCGTCGCGGTACAGCCGGGCGCGGCTTTCGATGTAGCGCGAGATGCCGTTTTCCAGCTGTACCCGGTAGGTGATCTGGTAGTTGCCGGCAGGTCCTTCGCGCAGGCTACGGTAGGCCTGGCGCATGGAATTGCGCTCTTGCTCCGGGACCCCTTCGAAAAACGCGTCGAACGATTCGTGAAACGGGATGGGCGGCAGGCCGTGCAGCTGCGCGGCGCGCGCCGAACCGTACAGCATGCCGCTGGGAATATGCCAGTCCCAGGTGCCCAGCTGTGCCGAATCCAGCGCCAGGTCCAGGCGCTCCTGGCTGTCCTTCAAGGCCTGCTCGGCACGTTTGCGCTCGGTGGTGTCGATAAAGGTGCTGAGCAGGAAGGTTCCGCCCTCCAGTTCGATGCCCTGGGTACAGAGGATGCCGTCATGCACCTTGCCGCTGGTAGCGCGGAACTGGACTTCCATTATCAAAGGGCCAGTGTTGCCACGGGTCGACTCCAGCAACTGGTGGCGCTGTTCGGGGTTTGCCCACAGGCCAAGCTCCAGGCTGGTCTTGCCGATCACCTGGCTACCGGGCCAGCCGAACATGTCTTCGAAGTGCTGGTTGACCTCGAAGATCATGCCGTCGTGGCGTCGGGTGAGCAAAATGGCATTGGGGCTGAGGTGGAACAGGGTGGCGAAGCGTTTTTCCGAATTGATCAACGCCGTTTCCCGCTCGCGCTGGCGGGTGATTTCACGGATCACCCCGATCATCTGCGGCCGGCCGTTCGGGTCGTGGGTCAGGCTGCCGTTGATCTCCAGCCAGTGCAGGCTGCCGTCCGGCCAGCGGATGCGGTGGCGCATGGCCTGCTCCACCGGTTCGCCGTTGAACACTGCCTGGAACACCTGGCGTGTGCGCGCACGGTCTTCCTCCGGCAGCAGGTCGAGGTAGTCGATATCTGCGGGGAGCGGGCGCTGCGGGTCGAAGCCGAACAGAGCCTGGGTGCCCCGTGACCAGCTCACCCGGCCGCTGTCGATATCCCATAGCCAGGCTCCCAGCCGTGCGCCGTTGAGTGCGGCCAGCAACTGTGGGGCGTTCTGCCAGGCCTGTTCCGACTCCTGAGGGTCGGCCGCTGGTATGCGCGGCAGGCGCAAAAAGCGATTCGCTGATTTGGGCATCGGTACCAGACCTTTGGCGTATGACGCGTCCTTGGAGGTGGCAATACCGGGCTGACGACCGGTCAGGCGGGCCCTGCGTGGCTGTCGAGCAGGGCCATGAATGCCCTGGCCGCGTTCGAAAGCGTACGCTCCGTGTGCAAAATGTAGCCTAGCTGGCGAGACAGCTGTATGCCCGGCAAGGCGATGGGTGCAACCTGTTCGTCGAGCATGGTGCGCGGCAGCACGCTCCAGGCCAGGCCGATGGACACCATCATCTTGATGGTTTCCAGATAGTTGGTACTCATGGCGATGTTCGGCGTCAGGCCCTGGCTTTCGAACAGGCGCTGAACAATGTGGTGGGTAAAAGTGTTGCCGCCCGGGAACACGGCCGGGTGGCGGGCGACGTCGGCCAGGCTGACCGTGTTGTTGTTGGCCAGCGGGTGCTCGGGAGCGGCGACGAAGTCCAGGGCGTCGTCCCATACCGGCACGGCCTTGACCAGGTGGTGCGGCTCGGGTGCCAAGGTGATAACGGCAATCTCCGCGCGGCCATGGAGGATTTCGTCGTAGGCCGCTTCCGAATCCATGAACTGAATATCCAGCGCCACTGCAGGGTATTCCCGGGTGAAGGCCCGCAGCAGCGGGGGTAGGCGGTGCAAGCCGATATGGTGGCTGGTGGCAAGGGTCAGCCGACCACTCACTTCCCCGGTCAAATTGGTCAGCGCGCGCCGGGTATCATCGAGGACGTTGAGGATCTGGTAGGCGCGGGGAAGCAGGGCGCGGCCCGCCTCGGTCAGGGTCACCTCGCGGCCCAGCCGGTCGAACAGGCGCACATCCAGTTGCTGTTCCAGTCCGGCGATGCGTTTGCTGACGGCCGGTTGAGTCAGGAACAGGCGGTCGGCCGCCCCGGAAAAACTACCGGTTTCGGCAATTGCGATGAAGGCGCTAAGGTTGGCCAGATCCATGGGGTCGCATTCCTGTTGGTTATCCAAAGCATAAAAATTATGAATTTGAGTTATTCAATCTAACCCCCTAGCATCGACCGCACAAGCCAAGGGGTCTTTGGCATAGAAAGACGCTGATGAGGAACAGTCTGATGGCTGGCAAAACGCTCTACGACAAACTCTGGGAAGCCCATGAGGTCAAGCGCCGTGATGACGGCTCGTCCTTGATCTACATCGACCGTCACATCATCCACGAAGTGACGTCGCCCCAGGCCTTCGAAGGCCTGCGCCTGGCCAACCGCAAACCTTGGCGCATCGACGCCAACATCGCCACGCCTGACCACAACGTGCCGACCACGCCAGAGCGCAAGGGCGGTATCGAGGCCATCGTCGACCAGGTGTCGCGCCTGCAGGTGCAGACCCTCGACGAGAACTGTGACGAATATGGCATCGTCGAATTCAAGATGAATGACGAGCGTCAAGGCATCGTCCACGTCATCAGCCCGGAGCAGGGTGCCACCTTGCCTGGCATGACTGTGGTCTGCGGTGACTCGCACACCTCCACCCACGGCGCCTTCGGTGCCCTGGCCCACGGCATCGGCACCTCCGAAGTGGAGCACGTGCTTGCTACCCAGTGCCTGGTCGCCAAGAAAATGAAGAACATGCTGGTGCGCGTGGAAGGCCAGTTGCCTGCCGGCGTAACCGCCAAGGACATCGTCCTGGCCGTGATCGGCAAGATCGGTACCGCCGGTGGTAACGGCCACGCCATGGAATTTGCTGGCAGCGCCATCCGCGAATTGTCGATGGAAGGCCGCATGACCATCTGCAACATGTCCATCGAAGCCGGTGCCCGCGTAGGCCTGGTGGCGGTGGACGACACCACTGTTGCCTATGTCGAAGGCCGCCCGTACGCGCCGAAGGGCGAGCAGTGGAAGCAGGCGGTCGAAGCCTGGAAAGGCCTGGTCTCCGACGCTGACGCGGTGTTCGACACCCTGGTCGAGCTCGACGCTGCGCAAATCAAGCCGCAGGTCAGCTGGGGCACTTCGCCGGAGATGGTCCTCGCTGTCGACCAGCGCGTGCCGGACCCGGCTGCCGAGCCTGACCTGATCAAACGTGGTTCGATCGAGCGTGCCCTCAAGTACATGGGCCTCGCCGCCAACCAGGCGATCACCGATATCAAGCTCGACCGCGTGTTCATCGGTTCGTGCACCAACTCGCGTATCGAAGACCTGCGCGCTGCCGCCGAAATCGCCAAGGGCCGCAAGGTCGCTGCCAACGTCAAGCAGGCGCTGGTGGTGCCGGGCTCGGGCCTGGTCAAGGCCCAGGCCGAGCGCGAAGGCCTGGACAAGATCTTCCTCGAGGCCGGTTTCGAATGGCGTGAGCCAGGCTGCTCGATGTGCCTGGCGATGAACCCGGACCGCCTGGAGAGCGGCGAGCATTGCGCGTCTACCTCCAACCGCAACTTCGAAGGCCGTCAGGGGGCCGGTGGCCGCACCCACTTGGTCAGCCCGGCCATGGCCGCCGCCGCCGCGGTGACCGGCCACTTCATCGATGTCCGCGAGTTGATCCAAGGGAGCGCAGCATGAAAGCCTTTACCCAGCACACTGGCCTCGTCGCGCCGTTGGACCGTGCCAACGTCGACACCGACCAGATCATCCCCAAGCAGTTTTTGAAGTCGATCAAGCGCACCGGCTTCGGCCCCAACCTGTTCGACGAGTGGCGTTACCTGGACGTGGGCCAGCCTTACCAGGACAACAGCAAGCGCCCGCTGAACAAGGAGTTCGTGCTCAACCACGAACGCTACCAGGGTGCCAGCGTATTGCTGGCGCGGGAGAACTTCGGTTGCGGCTCCAGCCGTGAGCACGCCCCATGGGCGCTGGACGAGTACGGCTTCCGCAGCGTGATCGCGCCGAGCTTTGCCGACATCTTCTTCAACAACAGCTTCAAGAACGGCTTGCTGCCGATCATCCTCAGCGACGAGGAAGTCGACGAGCTGTTCAAGCAGGTCGAAGCCATCCCGGGCTATCAGCTGACCATCGACCTGCAGGCGCAGGCGGTGACCCGTCCGGATGGCAAGGTGCTGCACTTCGAGATCGATGCGTTTCGCAAGCACTGCCTGCTCAACGGCCTCGACGACATCGGCCTGACCCTGCAGGACAGCGATGCGATCAAGGCCTTCGAGGGCAAGCACCGCGCCGGGCAGCCTTGGCTGTTCCGTGATGCCTGAATGATGTAGTTGGGTTTGCTGGCCTCATCGCCGGCAAGCCAGCTCCCACAGGAACTCCACAGGTCTGAAGACTGTGGGTTCTCTGTGGGAGCTGGCTTGCCGGCGATAGGGCCAGTAGAGACAACCCAAAACCAAAAGGATCGAGACATGACCAGCACCCAGCACACCGATGTGGTCCAACGCCAGTTCGGCGAACAGGCCAGCGCCTACCTCAGCAGCGCCGTGCACGCCCAAGGCAGTGAATTCGGCCTGCTGCAAGACGCGCTGGCAGGGCGGGGCCATGCCCGCGTGCTCGACCTTGGCTGCGGTGCCGGTCATGTCAGTTTCCACGTCGCCCCTCTGGTTGCCGAAGTGGTCGCCTACGACCTCTCGCAAGCCATGCTCGACGTGGTCGCCAGTGCCGCCGCCGAGCGCGGCCTGGCCAATATCACCACCGAACGCGGTGCGGCCGAACGCCTGCCGTTCGCCGACGCCTCGTTCGACTTCGTCTTCAGCCGCTACTCGGCACACCACTGGAGCGACCTGGGGCTGGCCCTGCGCGAAGTGCGCCGAGTGCTCAAGCCGGGTGGCGTGGCGGCGTTCATCGACGTCATGTCGCCGGGCAGCCCGCTGCTCGACACCTACCTGCAAACGGTCGAAGTACTGCGCGACACCAGCCACGTGCGCGATTATTCCGCTGCCGAATGGCAACGCCAGGTCAGCGAGGCTGGCCTGCATGTACGCAGCCACACCCGCCAGCCGCTGCGCCTGGAGTTTTCCAGCTGGGTCGAGCGCATGCGCACCCCCGAGCCAATGCGCGTGGCAATTCGCCAATTGCAGCAAGCGATGGGCGAAGAAGTACGGCAGTATTACCAGATCGAGGCCGATGGTTCGTTCAGCACCGATGTGCTGGTGTTGTGGGCCGAGCGTTAAGAACTTTTCGGTGGGGCCCGCTTGGCCGCGCCGCGTGAATGGATAGAGGAAAGCATGAGCAAGCAGATTCTGATTCTCCCAGGTGACGGTATCGGCCCGGAAATCATGGCCGAGGCGGTCAAGGTGCTGGAGCTGGCCAACGACAAGTTCCAGCTCGGTTTCAACCTGGAGCACGACGTGATCGGTGGCGCCGCCATCGACAAGCACGGTGTGCCGCTGGCCGACGAGACCCTGGAACGTGCGCGCAAGGCCGATGCCGTGCTGTTGGGCGCCGTGGGCGGGCCGAAGTGGGACAAGATCGAACGGGACATCCGTCCCGAGCGCGGCCTGCTGAAAATCCGTTCGCAACTGGGCCTGTTCGCCAACCTGCGCCCGGCCATCCTCTACCCGCAACTGGCCGATGCCTCGTCGCTCAAGCCAGAGATCGTTTCCGGCCTGGACATCCTCATCGTCCGTGAGCTGACCGGCGGTATCTACTTCGGTGCCCCGCGTGGCCAGCGCGAGCTGGAAGGCGGCGAGCGCCAGGCCTACGACACCCTGCCGTACAGCGAAAGCGAAGTGCGCCGCATTGCCCGTGTCGGCTTCGACATGGCCCGCGTGCGTGGCAAGAAGCTGTGCTCGGTGGACAAGGCCAACGTCCTGGCTTCCAGCCAGCTGTGGCGTGAAGTGGTCGAGGACGTGGCCAAGGACTACCCGGATGTTGAACTGAGCCACATGTACGTCGACAACGCCGCCATGCAGCTGGTGCGTGCGCCCAAGCAGTTCGATGTGATGGTGACCGACAACATGTTCGGTGACATTCTGTCGGATGAAGCTTCCATGCTGACCGGTTCCATCGGCATGCTGCCTTCGGCGTCGCTGGATGCCGACAACAAGGGCATGTACGAGCCGTGCCACGGCTCGGCGCCGGACATCGCAGGCCTTGGCATCGCCAACCCGCTGGCGACCATCCTGTCGGTGTCGATGATGCTGCGTTACAGCTTCAATCAGTCGGCTGCCGCCGAGGCGATCGAGAAGGCCGTGAGCCTGGTCCTGGACCAGGGCCTGCGCACCGGCGACATCTTCTCGGAAGGCTGCCGCAAAGTTGGTACGCAGGAAATGGGCGACGCAGTAGTCGCAGCGCTGCGGAATCTGTAATCTCTCTGGCCCGCCACCCAAAATTCCCGGTGGCGGCCCACTTTTAGCAAAGGTGTAGTTGCGATGAAACGTGTAGGTCTGATCGGTTGGCGCGGTATGGTCGGTTCCGTGCTCATGCAGCGGATGCTGGAGGAGCAGGATTTCGACCTCATCGAGCCGGTGTTCTTCACCACCTCCAATGTTGGCGGCCAAGGCCCGAACGTGGGCAAGGATACAGCACCGCTCAAGGATGCTTATTCGATCGAAGAACTCAAGACCCTCGACGTTATCCTGACCTGCCAGGGCGGCGACTACACCAACGAGGTCTTCCCCAAGCTGCGTGAAGCCGGCTGGCAGGGTTACTGGATCGACGCCGCCTCGTCCCTGCGCATGCAGGATGACGCGGTGATCATCCTCGACCCGGTCAACCGCAAGGTCATCGACCAGCAGCTGGACGCGGGTACCAAGAACTACATCGGCGGCAATTGCACCGTCAGCCTGATGCTGATGGGCCTGGGTGGCCTGTTCGAAGCCGGCCTGGTCGAGTGGATGAGCGCCATGACCTACCAGGCGGCCTCGGGTGCCGGTGCGCAGAACATGCGCGAGTTGATCAAGCAGATGGGTGCTACCCATGCTGCCGTCGCCGATGACCTGGCCAACCCGGCCAGCGCCATCCTCGACATCGACCGCAAGGTTGCCGAGACCATGCGCAGCGAAGCGTTCCCGACCGAGAACTTCGGCGTGCCACTGGCTGGCAGCCTGATCCCGTGGATCGACAAGGAACTGCCGAACGGTCAGAGCCGTGAAGAGTGGAAGGCCCAGGCCGAGACCAACAAGATCCTCGGCCGCTTCAAGAGCCCGATCCCGGTCGACGGCATCTGCGTGCGCATCGGCGCCATGCGTTGCCACAGCCAGGCGCTGACCATCAAGCTGAACAAGGACGTGCCGCTGGCCGACATCGAAGGCATGATCAGCCAGCACAACCCTTGGGTGAAGCTGGTACCTAACCAGCGTGAAATCAGCATGCAGGAGCTGAGCCCGACCAAGGTTACCGGCACCCTGAACATCCCGGTTGGCCGCCTGCGCAAGCTGAACATGGGGTCCCAGTACCTGGGCGCGTTCACCGTAGGTGACCAGCTGCTGTGGGGCGCGGCCGAGCCGCTGCGCCGCATGCTGCGGATTCTGTTGGAGCGTTGATCGCTCCGGCCTGACCGAAAACCCGCGCTGGCGACAGCGCGGGTTTTTTTATTTCCGATCCATCCCGGCCGGCCCGGCTCTTCTCTGCTTTCGCTTTCGCTTTTGCTTTTGCTTTTGCTTTTGCTTTTGCTTCTAGGCGCGCGATAGTTCAGGCGCCGCCGATTGCGACTTCAGGAGGCCGAGCGAAGGGATTGCGGAGGGAGGTGACGGGCATGGATGCCCGTCGAGCGCTGAGGCCCCATGGATGGGGCCTGCAGCGCGTACTCCCGGGAGCAAGCCCGTAGCGAGGGGACCCCGGAGCGTAGCGCAGGGGCCGGATGATGGGAGCCGACGGTTTTTGGTTCCTTTTTGCCACGACAAAAAGGGACCCGCCGTAAGGGCGGAAAGGTGACTTGGCGCCACCATCGCGAATGAATGTCTACTCGATGCGAATGCCCACATCCAAAAGCCAAAAAGCCAAAAAGCCAAAAAGCCAAAAAGCTTAAGCGACGGTTTTGATATGGCGAACAGTCCGTTTGCGATGGCGACGCTGATTCACCTTTTCGCCCTTACGGCGAGTCACTTTTTGTCAAACGCGACAAAAAGTAACCAAAAAACGCTGCGCTCCCATCATCCGGCCCCTCCGCTACGCTACGGGGTTCCCTCGCGCCGGTCTTGCTCCCGGGAGTACGCGCTGCAGGCCCCATCCATGGGGCCTCAGCGCTTGACGGGCATCCATGCCCGTCACCTCCCTCCGCAAGACCTCTGCTCGGCCTCCTGAAGTCGCGAAGATCAAGATCAAGATCAAGATCAAGAGCAAGATCAAGAGCAAGAGCAAGAGCAAGAGCAAGAGCAAGAGCAGCGCAGCGCAGCTCTAGGTTTGGGCCAGCACAGACAAAACTCTACAATCCGAGTAAAGTGCCGCCCCCCCGCCGTTTTCAGCAAAAGGATCCCTTCCATGACACACCCTTTGGACATCGCCGTCGTCGGCGCCACCGGCAGCGTCGGTGAAGCCCTGGTGCAGATCCTCGAAGAACTGGATTTCCCGGTCGCCACCCTGCACCTGCTGGCCAGCATGGAATCGGCGGGCAGTAGCGTGATGTTCGCCGGCAAGAAGCTGAAGGTACGTGAGGTGGACAGCTTCGACTTTGCCCAGGTCAAGCTGGCCTTTTTCGCCGCAGGCGCCGCAGTCAGCCGAAGCTTTGCCAGCAAGGCGCTGCAGGCAGGTTGCACGGTCATCGACCTGTCCGCTGGTCTGGACGACGCCCTGGCCCTGGTGCCCGAAGCCAACGCCGAACGCCTGGTTGACCTGGCATTACCCGCGCGCATCGTCAGCCCGTGCTCGGCCGCGGTTGCCCTGGCCGTTGCTCTGGCACCGCTCAAGCGCCTGCTGGATATCGAACGGGTGCAGGTGATGGCCGCACTGGCGGTGTCCGCACAAGGTCGGGAAGCTGTCAACGAACTCGCCCGGCAAACTGCCGAGCTGCTCAATGCCCGGCCCCTGGAACCGCGCTTCTTCGATCGCCAGGTGGCGTTCAACATGTTGGCCCAGGTCGGTGCAGCCGATGTGCAAGGCCACACCGCCCTGGAGCGCCGCCTGGTCGGCGAGCTGCGTGTGCTGCTGGGCCTGCCTGAACTGAAGATTTCCGTGAGCTGCGTTCAAGTCCCGGTATTTTTCGGCGATAGCTTCAGTGTGGCGGTACAGAGCCGTCGCCCGGTCGACCTGGAGGCGGTCAACCAGGCCCTCGAGGCGGCTGACAGCGTCGAACTGGTGGAGCGCGACGATTATCCAACTCCGGTAGGCGACGCAGTAGGCCAGGACGTGGTCTATGTTGGTCGTGTACGGCATGGTGTTGATGAAGACCAGCAACTCAACCTCTGGCTGACCACCGACAACGTGCGCAAAGGCGCCGCGCTCAATGCTGTGCAAGTGGCGCAATTGTTGATTAAACACATGCCGTAAAAGATACTGGCGAGCACTATTGTCCTGCTCTGCATGCAGGTTTCAGGACGCTTCATACAAGGGAAGAGGTCATGCTTCGAATTCGCAAACTGGTTCTGGCCATGGCTGCAGCATCGGCGCTGTCGTCGGGCATGGCGAATGCCCTGGGCCTGGGGGAACTGACCCTCAAATCGGCACAGAACCAGCCCCTGGACGCCGAGATCGAACTGCTCGACGTGCGCGACCTCACCGCTGCCGAAGTGGCACCGAGCCTGGCGCCGCCGGAAGATTTCAGCAAGGCCGGGGTGGCATTCCCAACCTACCTCGAAGACCTAACCTTCACGCCGGTGATCAACCCCAACGGCAAGAGCGTGCTGCGTGTTACCTCCAGCCAGCCGCTGCCGGAGCCGGTGGTAAAGTTCCTGGTCCAGGTGATGTGGCCGCAGGGCCGCCTGCTGCGTGACTACAGCGTGCTGCTCGACCAGGCCAAGGCCCAGGGCGACAAGCCTGCGGCAGGCAATGTCGCGCCAGCGGTGACCGCTGCCGGCAGCTATACCACCCAGCGCCGGGACACCCTGTGGCAGATTGCCGCGCGCAATACCCAGGGTGGTTCGATCCAGCAGACCATGATCGCGATCCAGGCCCTGAACCCGGACGCTTTCATCGGCAACAACATCAACCAGCTGAAGGTTGGCCAGGTGTTGCGCCTGCCCGACCAGCAGCAGATCCAGAACATCCCGCAGAGCGAGGCGACCGCCGAGGTGGCCGAGCAGTATGCTGCCTGGCGTGAAGGCCGTCGCCTGGGCCCGCGTGCCCGCCAGCTGGACGCCACCCGCCGCGGTGCTGCCGAGGCAGCTCCGGCGCGTATCGCCCAGGGCGACAACCTGCGCCTGGTCAGCCCGGGCAACCAGGCCGGTGCCGACCAGGCCAAGGCCCTCAATGACAAGCTGGCGGTGGCCCAGGAAAGCCTGGACACCAGTCGTCGCGACAACGAAGAGCTCAAGAGCCGCATGGCCGACCTGCAGAGCCAGCTGGACAAGCTGCAGCGTCTGATCGAGTTGAAGAACAACCAGCTGGCCCGCCTTGAAGCCCAGGGGGCGGCTGCACCGGCCGAACCGGTCGCCAAGCCTGCGCCTGCCGCCGTCGATACCGCACCCAAGCCGGTGCCCGCCGCCGAGGCCGCACCTGCCGGTCAGCCTGACAGCGTGATCGACGAAATCATGGGCAACCCGCTGCTGCTCGGGCTGATTGCCGGTAGCGCCTTCCTCGTACTGCTGCTTCTGCTGCTGTTGCTGGCGCGCAAGCGCAAGGCCCAGCAGGAGGCTGAAAAGCACCTGCGCATGGCGCGGGCGCTGGAAGAAGAGCAGGGCGCAGGCTTTGACAGCGATAGCGCAAGCTTCGATGGCGTGGAAGTCTCGGCGCCGAGCGTAACCCTGTCGCCGGCCGTGGTCGCCGCTTCGGCTGCCGCCGCCACTGCCGCGGAAAAAACGGCGGCACCCGCTGTCGAAGCGCAACCTGAACCGCAAGCCGACCCCCACGCCGCTTTGCTGGCGGAAGTCGAGCAGTGCGTGGCCGAAGGCCGCCTGAACCGCGCTACCGACCTGTTGGAACCTGCCGTGGCCGCCGCGCCGCAGCGTGACGACCTGCGCCTGAAACTGATGGATGTGTACGCCCGCCAGGGTGACCAGAGCGCGTTCGTCGAGCAGGAGCGCAAGTTGCCGGCCAGTGAGCAGAACAGTGCAGCGGTTGCCGGGCTGAAAGAGCGCTACCCGGCCATGCTCGGCCTGGCTGCTGCCGGCCTGGGCGCGGCGGCCCTGGCTGCCGAGATGGATGAGCAGTACGTGCAGGAGCTGTTGCAGGATCAGTCTGATACGCCAGTGGTTGCCGATGTAGCGCCGGAGGAAGTGCCGGCGGTCGAGCCAGAGGTGGCGATTGAACCAGAGGCCGTTGCCCTGGCGGAACCTGAAGCAGCGCTCGAACCCGAAGTTGACCTGGATGCTGAGCTGGATGCCTTCGATGAAGTGCCGACCCTCGATGCGCCGGGCCTGGACGAGCAGGACCTGGACAGTGCCTTCGACCTGAGCCTGGGTGACGACCTGCCCGAGCAAGACCCGCTGGCAGCGCCGCTGCTGGACGAATCTGTGGCCCAGCAACCTGTAGTCGAAGAGCCGGTACTGGATGAACCTGTGCTGGAATCGGTTCAGCCGGAAGACGAGCCGTTTGCGGTGGACGCGGAGCTACAGGCCGACGCTGACGCCGAATTCGAGGCCATGCTGGCGCAGGCCGAGCCACAGCCCGCTGTGGACCTGTCCGACTTCGACCTCGACATCAGCGAGCCGGTTGCCCCGGCCGCCCCGGCTGCGGTCGACGAAACCCCGGTGGATGTCGCCGCCGAGTTGGCTGCCTTCGACAGCGAGCCAGCGTTCGACCCGCTTTCCGAGTTCGATCTGCCATCCGACTTCGATCTTTCGCTGTCGCTGGAAGACGATTCGCCGGCAGCCAAGAGCTTTACCTCGGAGCTGGACGACGTCAACGCTGAGCTGGACAAGCTGTCGCAGAGCCTCGAGTCGCCGTCGCTGGAGCCGCATTTCACCAGCGAGGATGCGGCTGCCCAGCCCGAGCCCGAGCCACTGGACGACCTGGACTTCGACTTCTTCTCCGGAAGCGACGAAGTGGCCACAAAGCTTGACCTGGCCCGCGCCTATATCGACATGGGCGACAACCAGGGCGCACGCGACATTCTCGATGAAGTGGTCAAGGATGGCGACGACAGCCAGCGTCAGGAGGCCGAGGACATGCTCTCCCGGTTGGTCTGAAAGTTGGAGCCAATATTGGCTCCAGCGCGGTCATTGTGGGAGCGGCCTTGTGTCGCGATAGGGCCGCAAAGCGGCCCCAGGATTTCAGTCATACCGCCAATATCGCCGGGGCCGCTATGCGGCCCTATCGCGACACAAGGCCGCTCCCACAGCCCTACACGGCTGCCGTTGTCGTTATAATCCCCGCCATTCCGTACACCCCCACAGGTTTCATGTTCTTGGACATCATCGACACCGCCGCCGCCGAGTCCGCGGCCGAAGGCTACTCCCGCATCGCCCTGGGCGTGGAATACAAAGGCGCGCGCTACCGTGGCTGGCAGCGCCAGGCCAGTGGCGTGCCCAGTGTCCAGCAGGCCCTGGAGCAGGCGCTGTCCAAGGTGGCCAACGAGCCCATCTCGGTAATCTGCGCCGGGCGCACCGACGCCGGTGTGCATGGCTGCGGGCAGATCGTGCACTTCGACACCCGCGCCGTGCGCGATGAGCGCGCCTGGACCATGGGCACCAACTTCAACCTGCCCCATGACATCAGCGTGGTCTGGTCGCGGCCGATGCCGGCCGACTTCCATGCCCGCTTCAAGGCCTGCGCCCGGCGTTACCGCTACGTCATCTACAACGACCCGATCCGCCCGGCCCACCTGGCCGAGGAAGTCACCTGGAACCACCGCCCGCTGGATGTCGAACGCATGGCCGAAGCCGCGCAGTACCTGCTTGGTACCCATGACTTCAGTGCCTTCCGCGCGAGCCAGTGCCAGGCCAAGTCGCCGATCAAGCACATCTACCACCTACGCGTCACCCGCCATGGCCAGATGATCGTGCTGGACGTGCGCGCCACGGCTTTCCTGCACCACATGGTGCGTAACATTGCCGGTGTACTGATGACCATCGGTGCCGGAGAGCGCCCGGTCACCTGGGCGCGTGAGGTGCTGGAAGGGCGCAACCGCCGCGAAGGTGGGGTCACGGCGCACCCATACGGCCTCTACCTGGTGCAGGTGGAGTACCCCGAGGAGTACGCGCTGCCCAAGCGTTACATCGGTCCACACTTTTTGACCGGTTACGAAGCATTGGCAGACTGACGGGCGAAAAGTCATTTGCTAACATCCGGCCTTTCACCGTCACAAGCAGGGTTCGCTGTCCATGAGCAATGTTCGCAGCAAGATCTGCGGGATTACCCGCATCGAAGACGCACTGGCCGCTGCCGAAGCGGGGGCCGATGCCATCGGCTTCGTCTTCTATGCCAAGAGCCCGCGCGCCGTGGACGTGCGCCAGGCGCGGGCGATCATTGCCGAGCTGCCGCCGTTCGTGACCACGGTCGGTTTGTTCGTCAATGCTTCGCGCTGCGAGCTGAACGAGATCCTCGAAGTGGTTCCGCTGGACCTGCTACAGTTCCACGGCGACGAAACCCCACAGGACTGCGAAGGCTACCACCGCCCCTGGATCAAGGCCCTGCGCGTACGCCCGGGCGACGACCTGGAGGCGGCCTGCCGGCTTTACGCTGGTGCCCGCGGCATTCTGCTGGACACCTACGTGCCGGGCGTACCCGGAGGCACCGGTGAAGCATTCGACTGGTCGCTGGTACCTGCGCGCCTGAGCAAGCCGATCATTCTGGCGGGCGGGCTGTCTGCCGACAACGTCGGCCAGGCCATCGCCCAGGTGCGGCCGTACGCGGTGGATGTCAGTGGCGGCGTGGAGCAAGCCAAGGGCATCAAGGATGCGGCGCAGATCGAGGCCTTCATGCGTGCGGTGAAACAGGCGTGATGGCAGATGTGACGGCTGGCTGCGCGCCATCGTCCATAGCTTTCGCAGCCCTGCGGGGCAGCCGCCTGCGCCTGTGGCGGCAACACAACACATTAGCGGTGGGGTGGCGCGCTGGTAGTCCCGGCGGCCGGTCCATCATCGTTTCATAAAGATTTTGAGCTCAAGGGCAGGGTAGGGCCGGCGACACCGGACCACGCCTGCCAATACTGGAGAAAGAAAGCATGAGCAACTGGTTAGTCGACAAACTGATCCCTTCGATCATGCGTTCCGAGGTGAAGAAGAGCTCGGTGCCTGAAGGCCTGTGGCACAAATGCCCGGCCTGCGAGGCCGTGCTGTATCGTCCGGAGCTGGAAAAGACCCTGGATGTCTGCCCCAAGTGCAACCACCACATGCGCATCGGCGCACGTGCGCGCATCGACATCTTCCTCGACGCCGATGGCCGTGCCGAACTGGGCGCCGACCTGGAGCCGGTCGATCGCCTGAAGTTCCGTGATGGCAAGAAGTACAAGGACCGCCTGGCTGGCGCGCAGAAGCAAACCGGCGAGAAGGACGCCCTGATCTCCATGAGCGGCACCCTGATGGGCATGCCGATCGTGGTCAGCGCCTTCGAGTTCTCGTTCATGGGCGGCTCCATGGGTGCCATCGTCGGCGAGCGCTTCGTGCGCGCGGCCAACTATGCCCTGGAGCACCGCTGCCCGATGGTCTGCTTCTCCGCCTCGGGCGGTGCACGCATGCAGGAAGCGCTGATCTCGCTGATGCAGATGGCCAAGACCTCGGCCGTGCTGGCGCGCCTGCGCGAAGAAGGCATCCCGTTCATCTCGGTACTGACCGACCCTGTGTACGGTGGTGTCTCCGCCAGCCTGGCCATGCTCGGTGATGTGATCGTCGGCGAGCCGAAGGCACTGATCGGCTTCGCCGGCCCGCGCGTGATCGAGCAGACCGTGCGCGAGAAGCTGCCGGAAGGCTTCCAGCGCAGTGAGTTCCTGCTGGAGCACGGCGCCATCGACCTGATCATCTCTCGTGGCGAGCTGCGCCCGCGTCTGGCCCGCCTGCTGGCGCAGATGACCGGCCAGGAAACCCCGGAGCAAGCGCGTGAGGCGGCTGCCGTCGCGTGATGAAACAACGATCCCTGGGCGAATGGCTCGCCTACCTCGAGCAGTTGCACCCCTCGGCCATCGACATGGGCCTGGAGCGGTCGCAGAAGGTGCTTGCCCGGCTGGCGCTGGGCAAGCTGGCGCCACGTGTGGTGACGGTGACCGGCACCAACGGCAAGGGCTCGACCTGTGCCTTCGTGGCCTCGCTGCTGCGTGCCCAGGGATTGAAGGTTGGCGTGTACAGCTCGCCGCACCTGTTGCGTTATAACGAGCGGGTGCTGATCGATGGCCAAGAGGCCAGCGATGAGCGCCTTTGCGAAGCCTTCGCCGCCGTCGAGGCGGCGCGGGGCGAAATTTCCCTGACCTACTTCGAGATGGGCACTCTGGCCGCGTTCTGGTTGTTCTACCAGTCGCAGCTGGATGCCGTGGTGCTGGAGGTGGGGCTTGGTGGCCGCCTGGACACCGTGAACGTGGTGGATGCCGACCTGGCCCTGGTGACCAGCATCGGCGTCGATCATGTCGATTACCTGGGTGATACCCGCGAGCTGGTGGCCTTCGAGAAGGCAGGCATCTTCCGTCAGGGCAAGCCGGCACTGTGCGGTGACCTGGATCCGCCTCAGCCGCTGCTGGACAAGGCCGCCGAACTGGCTGCGCCGCTGTTCCTGCGTGATCGTGACTTCGACCTGGCCATTGCCGATGGCAGCTGGAACTGGCGGGGTACTGCGGCTGATGGAGCGCCGGTAGAGCTGCTTGGCCTGCCTTTGCTCGACCTGCCCATGGAAAACGCCACGCTGGCCCTGCAGGCCTACCTGCTGATGGGTCTGCCCTGGGACGCCGGGCAGATTCGCCAGGCGCTGCTGGATACCCGAATCACGGGTCGCCTCGACCGTCGCCAGCTGAGCTGGCAGGGCAAGCCGGTGGAACTGTTGCTGGATGTCGGGCACAACCCGCACGCCGCGGAGTACCTGGCCCGGCGCCTGGCGGCCCGGCCGCTGAAGGGGCGCCGCCTGGCGGTGTTCGGCCTGCTCGCCGACAAGGACCTGGACGGTGTTGTCGCGCCGCTGCAGGGGCTGGTCGACGACTGGGCAGTGGCGCCACTGGATACCCCGCGCAGCCGCCCGGCTGCGGAGCTGGCCACGGCCTTGACGAACGTCGGCGCCGCGGTGAAGTCTTATGCCAGCGTCGACGCTGCCCTTGAAGGGCAATGCGCGCAGGCAACGGCAGATGACCAGATCTTGCTGTTCGGTTCGTTTTTCTGTGTTGCCCAGGCACTGGAATGGCTGGCGCGGCACGCCCAGGAGGGTGGAGTAGATGGCAGTGCTGGATAAAGGGATGAAACAGCGCATGGTGGGTGCGTTGGTGCTGGTGGCGCTGGCGGTGATTTTCCTGCCGATGCTGTTCACCCGCGAGGACGAGATGCGTCAGGTGCGCGTCGATGCCCCGCAGGCGCCGGCCATGCCAAGCCTGCCGGAAGTGAAGGTGGAGCCGGTCGCCGTGCCGGAGCCGCAGGCCATTGCGCAAGAGCCGCAACAGCCACCGGTGGTGGTGGACGAGTCCACCGCGCCGGCGAGCACGCCCAGCCAGCCGATTGCACCGTCACCGCAGACCCAGCCTCAAGTGCAGGTGCAGCCCCAGCCTCAGCCTGCCAAGCCGCAGGCGCCTGTGGCCAAGGTCGAGCCTCAGCCGGCAGCCAAGCCGGCCGCACCGGCGGCGCCATCGAAGATCGACGTCAATGGCCTGCCGGTCAGCTGGTCGATCCAGTTGGCCAGCCTGTCCAACCGTGCCGGGGCCGAAAAGCTGCAGCAAACCTTGCGTAGCCAGGGTTACAACGCCTATATCCGCTCGGCGGGTGGCATGAACCGCGTGTACGTGGGGCCGCTGATCGAGCGGGCCGAGGCCGAGCGCGTGCGCGACGCCATCAACCGCCAGAACAGCCTCAAGGGTTTCGTGGTGCGCTTCCAGCCTGAGCGCAGCTGAGTCTGGCTGACTCGGGCCCTTGTAGGAGCGGCCTTGTGTCGCGATCGGGCCGCATGGCGGCCCCGGCGATTTTGGCTGTGTCCGAGACCCTTGGGGCCGCTGTGCGGCCCGATCGCGACACAAGGCCGCTCCTACAGAAGTGCGCATGCTAATCCACCCGACATTCCGCTTACTCCCAGCCCGCCGCTCTGTTAAAATGCGCCGCCTCAAACGTCTGCAGGCAACACCGTGGCATTTACCTTGGTTGATTGGGCGATCATCGCGATCATCGCCGTCTCCACACTGATCAGTCTCAAGCGCGGCTTCGTCAAGGAAGCCTTGTCCTTGCTCATCTGGATCATTGCCGGCGCGGTTGCCTGGATGTTCGGCGGTTCGCTCTCGGTGTATCTTGAAAGCTACATCCAGACGCCGTCGATGCGCGTCATCGCCGGCTGCGCCATTCTTTTCGTCGCCACCTTGCTGGTGGGGGCCATGATCAACTTCCTCATCGGCGAGCTGATTCGCGTGACCGGGCTGTCCGGCACCGATCGTTTCCTGGGCATGGCCTTCGGCGCCGCGCGCGGGGCCTTGCTGGTGGTGGTGGCCATCGGGCTGATCAGCCTGGGGCCGGTTCAACAAGACACCTGGTGGCAGGAATCACGCCTGATACCACAATTTCTCTTGGTTGCCGACTGGTCGAAAAACCTGATCCTGGGTTTTACCGGCCAGTGGACACCCAGTGGGCTGATCGGCACTCCAGCTGATCTTCCGTTCAAGGAACAGTTGCTCGGGCCGGCAAAGCCCTGAGCACTATTCACTCAAGTTTCGTCAAAGTAGGGGTTGCGTCGCATGTGTGGCATCGTCGGTATCGTCGGTAAGTCGAACGTCAATCAGGCGCTGTATGACGCGCTTACGGTCCTCCAGCACCGCGGCCAGGACGCTGCCGGTATCGTGACCAGCCATGACGGCCGGTTGTTCCTGCGCAAGGATAATGGCCTGGTGCGCGACGTGTTCCAGCAGCGCCACATGCAGCGCCTGGTCGGCAGCATCGGTATCGGCCACGTGCGCTACCCGACGGCGGGCAGCTCGACCTCGGCCGAGGCGCAGCCGTTCTACGTCAACTCGCCGTATGGCATCACCCTGGCACACAACGGCAACCTGACCAACGTCGAGCAGCTGGCCAAGGAGATCTACGAGTCCGACCTGCGCCACGTCAACACCAACTCCGACTCGGAAGTACTTCTGAACGTGTTCGCCCATGAGCTGGCGGTGCGTGGCAAGCTGCAGCCGACCGAAGAAGACGTGTTCGCCGCGGTTTCCCACGTGCACAGCCGCTGCGTTGGCGGTTACGCCGTGGTGGCGATGATCACCGGCTACGGCATCGTCGGCTTCCGCGACCCCAACGGCATCCGCCCGGTGGTGTTCGGCCAGCGTCACACCGACGAAGGCGTGGAATACATGATCGCTTCGGAAAGCGTGGCCCTGGACGTCCTCGGCTTCACCCTGATCCGCGACCTGGCGCCGGGCGAAGCGGTGTACATCACCGAAGAAGGCCAGTTGTACACCAAGCAGTGCGCCGAAGCACCAAAGCTGCAGCCGTGCATCTTCGAGCATGTCTACCTGGCCCGTCCGGACTCGATCATGGATGGTGTGTCGGTGTACAAGGCCCGTCTGCGCATGGGTGAAAAACTGGCCGACAAGATCATGCGCGAACGTCCCGAGCATGACATCGACGTGGTCATCCCGATCCCGGACACCAGCCGCACCGCGGCCCTGGAGCTGGCCAACCGTCTGGGCGTGAAGTTCCGCGAAGGTTTCGTCAAGAACCGCTACATCGGCCGTACCTTCATCATGCCAGGCCAGGCCGCGCGCAAGAAATCGGTACGCCAGAAGCTCAATGCCATCGAACTGGAGTTCCGCGGCAAGAACGTGATGCTGGTGGACGACTCGATCGTGCGCGGCACCACCTGCAAGCAGATCATCCAGATGGCCCGTGAAGCCGGCGCCAAGAACGTCTACTTCTGCTCCGCAGCTCCTGCCGTGCGCTACCCCAACGTCTACGGCATCGACATGCCGAGTGTTCACGAACTGATCGCCCACAACCGTACCACCGAACAGGTGGCCGAGTTGATTGGCGCCGACTGGCTGGTCTACCAGGACCTGCCGGACCTGATCGACTCGGTCGGTGGCGGCAAGATCAAGATCGATCAGTTCGATTGTGCCGTGTTCAACGGTGAGTATGTCACTGGCGATATCGACGAAGCCTACCTCGACCGCATCGAGCAGGCTCGTAACGACCTGGCCAAGGCCAAGAACCAGGCGGTCAGTGCGATCATCGACCTCTACAACAACTGATTTCGGGAGCGACGGCATGACGGATCAATGGGATGCCGGACGACTGGACAGTGACCTCGAGGGTGTCGGTTTCGACACCCTGGCGGTGCGCGCTGGTCAAAACCGTACACCGGAGGCCGAGCACAGCGAAGCGCTGTTCCTGACCTCCAGCTATGTGTTCCGCACGGCTGCCGATGCGGCCGCACGCTTTGCCGGCGAAACGCCGGGCAACGTCTATTCGCGCTACACCAACCCGTCGGTGCGTGCCTTCGAGGAGCGCCTGGCGGCCATGGAAGGCGCGGAGCAGGCTGTGGGCACCTCCACCGGCATGGCGGCGATCCTCGCCGTGGTGATGTCGCTGTGCAGTGCCGGTGACCATGTGCTGGTTTCGCAGAGCGTGTTCGGCTCGACCATCAGCCTGTTCGAGAAGTACTTCAAGCGCTTTGGCCTGCAGGTGGACTACGTGCCGCTGGTCGACCTCGCCGGCTGGGAAAAGGCCATCAAGGCCAATACCAAGCTGCTGATCGTCGAATCGCCGTCCAACCCGCTGGCAGAGCTGGTCGATATCACCGCGCTCAGCGAAATCGCCCATGCCCACGGCGCCATGCTGGTGGTGGACAACTGCTTCAGCACCCCGGCGCTGCAGCAGCCGCTGAAGCTGGGTGCCGACATCGTGTTCCACTCGGCCACCAAGTTCATCGACGGCCAGGGCCGCTGCATGGGTGGCGTGGTTGCCGGCCGTGCCGAGCAGATGAAAGAAGTGGTGGGCTTCCTGCGTACCGCAGGCCCCACCCTCAGCCCGTTCAACGCCTGGATCTTCACCAAGGGCCTGGAAACCCTGCGCCTGCGCATGCGTGCGCACTGCGAAAGCGCCCAGCTGCTGGCCGAATGGCTGGAGCAGCAGGAGGGCGTGGAGAAGGTGCATTACGCCGGCCTGCCGAGCCACCCGCAGCACGAACTGGCCAAGCGCCAGATGAGTGGCTTCGGTGCGGTGGTCAGCTTCGAGGTGAAGGGTGGCAAAGAAGGCGCCTGGCGCTTCATCGACGCTACCCGGGTGATTTCCATCACCACCAACCTGGGTGACAGCAAGACCACCATCGCCCACCCGGCCACCACCTCCCACGGTCGTCTGACGCCGCAGGAGCGTGAGGCCGCGGGTATCCGCGACAGCCTGATCCGGGTTGCCGTGGGCCTGGAAGATGTGGCCGACCTGCAGGCCGACCTGGCGCGCGGGTTGGCGGCACTGTGATTGAAATCCGCGGCGGTACGCCCGGCCATAACGGCCGGGTAGCCCTGGTGACCGGTGCCGCACGCGGCATCGGCCTGGGTATTGCCGCCTGGTTGATCTGCGAAGGCTGGCAGGTGGTGCTCAGCGACCTTGACCGCCAGCGCGGCGCAAAGGCGGCCAAGGCGCTGGGTGACAATGCCTGGTTCATCACCATGGACGTTGCCGACGAGGCCCAGGTCAGCGCCGGGGTGTCGGAGGTGCTGGGGCAGTTTGGTCGCCTGGACGCGCTGGTGTGCAATGCGGCCATCGCCAACCCGCACAACCAGACCCTGGAAAGCCTGAGCCTGGCGCAGTGGAACCGGGTGCTGGCGGTCAACCTCAACGGCCCGATGCTGCTGGCCAAGCATTGTGCGCCGTACCTGCGTGCGCACAATGGGGCGATCGTCAATCTCACCTCCACCCGGGCGCGGCAGTCCGAGCCCGATACCGAGGCCTACGCAGCGAGCAAGGGCGGCCTGGTGGCCTTGACCCATGCCTTGGCCATGAGCCTGGGCCCGGAGATTCGCGTCAATGCGGTGAGCCCGGGCTGGATCGATGCCCGTGATCCGTCGCAGCGCCGTGCCGAGCCGTTGACCGAGGCGGACCATGCCCAGCACCCGACGGGCAGGGTAGGGACGGTGGAAGACGTGGCGGCCATGGTTGCCTGGCTGTTGTCTCGGCAAGCGGCGTTCGTCACCGGCCAGGAGTTCGTGGTCGATGGCGGCATGACCCGCAAGATGATCTACACCTGAGCATTCTGCATATCCTGTACCGGCCTCTTCGCGGGTAAACCCGCTCCCACAGGTACTGCGCAGTTCTCAAGGCCTGTGCAGTACCTGTGGGAGCGGGTTTACCCGCGAAGAGGCCGCCACAGGCTTTTGCTATTTTCTGAAAAAAATTCAATGGGGCTATTGACTTAGCTTCGCCACCTGCGTAAATTTCGCGGCCTCAGCGAAGCAAACGCAACAAGCAACATCGCGAGGGTGATTAGCTCAGCCGGGAGAGCATCTGCCTTACAAGCAGAGGGTCGGCGGTTCGATCCCGTCATCACCCACCACTTCCTGAGATGTTCCTGGTGCTTCAGGTTTCGCAAGAACCGATAGCCAGAGAGGAACGCGCTGCGCAGCGGTAGTTCAGTCGGTTAGAATACCGGCCTGTCACGCCGGGGGTCGCGGGTTCGAGTCCCGTCCGCTGCGCCATTTTTCAGTATCAGATGGGTGCCTGGCACCGGTCTGAAGCCACAAGGTAAACGCCTTGGGCTGATCCCAGTTTCAATCGGGCGAAAGCCTGAACGATACGCAGCGGTAGTTCAGTCGGTTAGAATACCGGCCTGTCACGCCGGGGGTCGCGGGTTCGAGTCCCGTCCGCTGCGCCATCTTCGTTTCAAGGTCCCTTGAACACCTTGAAGCAAACACAAAAGAAGCGATCACGTTATCGCTTTTTTTGTGCCTGTCCTGAGGCCATCACGCCGGAAGGGTAGACCCAGGTTTCAATCGGGCGCAAGCCTGAATGATACGCAGCGGTAGTTCAGTCGGTTAGAATACCGGCCTGTCACGCCGGGGGTCGCGGGTTCGAGTCCCGTCCGCTGCGCCATCTTCACTTCGAGGCCCCTTGAACGTCTCGAAGCAACGAGAAAGCGACCTTAGGGTCGCTTTTTTCGTTTCTGCGTCTGGCAATTGCCGCCCTTGACCCAGATTTACACGAACCTGACAGACTCTTCACCGATCAGCGGTTCCTGTGCCTGCCTGCTGTGTTGCACAATAGGCACCTTCTTGACTTACCCGGAATTCGCAATGACCAGATCTTCCGTCTTTGGTGCGCTCGGGCTGGCCCTGGTGCTGGCGGGCGTGACCGGTTGTTCCTCGAAAAAAGCCGCCGTCTACGAGCACGAGAACTTCGATGACTCGGGCACCTTCTCGCGCAGCTTCCCGGTGAGCGATGCCGGCTCCTGCGAGGCCGCCCGACGCGCCTTGCTCAGCCAGGGTTACATCATCACCAGCAGCGGCGCCAACCAGGTGGTGGGCAACAAGAGCTTCCAGCAGAACAGCGAGAACCACCTGCAGATCAGTTTCAACGTCACCTGTGCGCCGGATGTAAGCGACGAGCAGCGTTCGACCATGTTTGCCAACGCCCTGCAGGACCGCTACGCCCTGAAAAAGTCTAACACCTCCGCCAGCCTGGGCGTTGGTGTACTGGGGTCGGTATCGATGCCGATCGGCTCCAGCGACGACTCGATGGTCAAGGTGGCCAGCGAGACTGTGACAGCGGCGCAGTTCTATGATCGCTATTTCGCCTTGGTTGAGAGCTACTTGCCAAAGCCCAAGGCTAGGCAGGAGAGCAAGGCCAAGGTCGAGGAGCCCGCACAGCAGGTCGACGCGCCAGCGGCTGCCTTGGGGCTGCCGGAGCCGGCCGCCGCAGCGCCGGTGGCACCGGCCCCGGTTGCTGAGCCTTTGGTTGATGCGGCGCCAGCCCCGGCCCCTGTAGCCCCGGCCAGCGAGGCGGTAGCAGCGCCGGTGCTGGATGACAGCCAGGGCTCGCAGCCAGTGGCACCGCCGGCTGAGGCTGCGCCTATTGAAGTACAACAGCAAGCACAGCCTGCCGAGGCCGCTGAGCCCGCGTCCCCCGCCCTCTGATGGCTTGCCTGTAGGGGTAAACCCGCTCCCACAGGTACTACGCAGTTCTCAACATCTGCGCAGTACCGCCATGGGGCAAAATCCTCCGTGCCCATGAACTTGGCCCTGTGCTGTGCAACTGCCCCGGTGCGAACAGCTTACGGAGGTCCCCAAGGCGCGCTGCGGCTTGGCGAAGCCTTCCCAATGCGCTTTTTTCTGGATCGACATCTACAAGGCGTACTTCTTGGCCCCGGCAACACAGATGACAGCCCCCAGCGTCACCACAAGCATCATCCAGCTGACCTGTTCGTGCAGCAGCAACGCTGCCAGCCCAAGCCCCATGAACGGCTGAAAGAGTTGCAACTGGCCCACTGCTGCAATGCCACCCTGGACCAGCCCTCGGTACCAGAACACAAAACCGATCAGCATGCTGAACAGTGAAACGTAGCCGAGGCTGAACCACGCAGGGGCGCTTACTTTGGCGAAGGCATCTGGTGTCGGAAGATTAGTGATTGTCAGTAGTAGCATCAGCGGCAACGCCACCAGCAACGCCCAACTGATCACCTGCCAACCCCCCAACGTCCGCGACAGCCGCGCCCCTTCGGCATAACCCAACCCACAGACGATGACCGCCGCCATCATCAGTAAATCGCCCAGCGCCGATGCCTCCCCACCATTCATAAGCGCATAACCAACGACGATTCCGGCACCCGTCAACGAGAACAACCAGAACAGTGGCCGAGGTCGCTCACCGCCCCGCAGCACGGCAAACCCTGCGGTACACAGCGGCAGCAGCCCGACAAAGACAATGGAATGCGCAGAGGTTACATGCTGCAGGGCCAGTGCCGTCAGCAGCGGGAAACCGATTACCACGCCCAACGCTGTTACCGCCAATGACCACAGGTCACCGCGTTCAGGGCGAGGCTGGCGCAGCACAAGCAAGAAAAGCGCCCCCAACAGAGCGGCAATCGTTGCCCTGGCACAGGTCAGGAACGTCGGTTCGAAGGCCGTCACTGCCACACGGGTGGCCGGCAGCGAGCCGGCGAAGATGGCGACGCCTATGAAGCCGTTGATCCATCCGCTTGTTGATTTTTCCATCGCCCAGTCCTCGATAAGTCTGGGTTCAGTACATCACTGACGCGTTCACCAAGGCCATGTACAATCCAATACAGTTTGACCGAACTGTTATGCACATTAATCCAGCACAGTTGAAGGTGCGATGAAACGCAGTGGAACGCTGATTCGGACCGTCATGGGTGAGGTGCAGGCGAGGATAGCCTCCCGGACCTACACGCCCGGTGCGCGGATCCCTTCGGTCCGGGCAATGGCGCAGGCCATGCAGGTATCGGTTTCTACCGTACTTGAGGCCTATGAACGGTTGATGGCAGAGGGGGTGCTCAGCGCCCGCCCTGGCTCTGGCTACTACGTGGCAGGGCCCGTGGCGCCCTTGGCACTGACCGAACTCGGCCCCAGGCTCGATCGTGAGGTCGACCCGCTGTGGATCTCGCGCCAGTCTCTTGAAACCTCCAGCGATGCGCTGAAACCAGGGTGCGGGTGGCTGCCTGCCTCCTGGATGTACGAAGCCGGCATGCGTAAAGCGCTGCGAGTCGCTGCCCGTTCCGACACGGTAAAACTGGCCGAGTACGCGTCGCCGCTCGGGCATCCGCCGCTCAGGCAGTTCCTGTCGCGACGGCTGGCTGGCATCGGCATCGAAGCCCCGCTGGAACAGATCATGCTCACCGAATCGGGCACCCACGCCATCGACCTGATTTGCCGTTTTCTGCTGGAACCGGGGGACACGGTCCTGGTCGACGACCCCTGCTATTTCAATTTTCACGCACTGCTCAAAGCCCACAGGGTGAACATTGTCGGGGTACCCTACACGCACACGGGCCCGGACATCGAGGCGTTCGGCGCAGCCCTGCTCAGGCACGCACCCAGGTTGTACATCACCAATTCCGGCATCCACAACCCAACCGGGGCCAGCCTGTCCCCGGTCACCGCGCACAGGCTGCTGAAGCTGGCCGACACCTCTAGCCTGGTGATCGTGGAGGACGACATCTTCGCGGATTTCGAGAATACGCCCGCGCCACGGCTGTCTGCCTTCGACGGCCTCTCGCGTGTGATTCAGATAGGCAGCTTTTCCAAGACCATCTCTGCTTCAATCCGATGCGGCTACATCGCCGCCCGTGGTGAATGGATCGAGAGCCTGGTCGACCTGAAGATCGCGACCACCTTCGGCGGCGGACGCTTGGCCGCGGACATCATCTATCAAGCGATTACGGATAGCGGGTACCGAAAACACATGGAAGGTGTCCGCCACCGGTTAGGCGAGGCAATGGACAGAACGGTGCCGAGGCTTCAGGCCATTGGTATCAAGCCGTGGATGATTCCCCAGGCAGGCATGTACCTCTGGTGCCAACTCCCTCAAGGCAAGGATGCAGCAACGCTGGCCAGGGCCTGCCTGAATGAAGGTGTAGTGCTGGCGCCCGGTAATGCGTTCAGCCAGTCCATGACGGCGGGGGATTTCCTGCGCTTCAACGTTGCTCAATCGGGTGACGGCAAACTCTACGAAGTGTTGAAAAGGGCGCTGAGTGCGCAGTCGCCAGAGCACTTAGTGCCTGGCTGAGCTTGTCATGGGGCACACCTGCGGCGACAGAAATGGCTATGGCATGCTTGCGCACTGCACGAGGGAGCGCAGCCAGCACTGCGCACGCGTAGTTCGGCTTGGGCCTGCCGTATAAAGCCTGCATGACCTACAAACGGCTAATATCAAGTAGCACGGGGCTAACGATTGCTGGGCACCGGATCATAAGCTTGTCATGATTCCTTCATCCTTCCTGCCTAGGGTGAGGCGACAGTTACCAGGAAAAATGAGTGAAGAGGGCTTAGGGCTATGGACGAATACCAAGAAGAACTTCTCGAATTCCAGGCTTATGAACTGGACACCCCGGAACCGGCTGACGACGCTACAGAGCTCTAGCCCGCCCGCCGCTGGCTGCGGCGAAACTCTCCCGGTGTAAGGCCCGTCCAGCGCTTGAACGCGCGCTGGAAGGCCTCGGCCGACGCAAACCCCAGCAGATAGGCAATCTCGCCGAAGGCCAACTCCGTATCGCGAATATAGGTCTCGGCCAGGTCGCGCCGTGTTTCACTGAGCAGGTCGCGAAAGCGCGTGCCTTCCTCGGCCAGTTTGCGGCGCAAGGTCCAGGTCGGCAGTTGCAGGTGCAGCGCCACTTCTTCCAGGTCCGGTTCACGGCCACCATTTAGCAACGGGCCCAGCAGGTGGGTAATGCGCTCACCCAGGCTGCGCACCCGCGTACGCTGCAGCATTTCCGCCTCGCACAGCTGTAGCAGGTGCTGCCAGGTGCTCGGGCAATGCCTGGGGTTGGCCAGCTGCAGCGTGGCCCGGCTCAGGCGCAGCTGGTTACCAGCGGCCGCGAACTGCACGGGTGTGCTGCACAGCGGCTGGTAGCGCGCGGCATAGGCGGGTGCGGCGAACTCGATGTCCATATGTTCGGCCTGCACCGCCGTACCGGCCAGGTCGGCAAGCTGGGCGAGCCAGCCGGCAAGTAGCGAATCGACCACGAAACGGTTGTAAGCGTTGTAGGGGCTGATGGAGTAGAAGCGCAGCCAGGCGCCCTGGGCATCTTCCTGAAAACTGGAGTGGCCTCGGTAGTTGGCCGCATACAGCGGCTCAAAGCGCAACAGGGTACGTGCCGCCTCGCCCAGGTTCGGTGCCTGGGCAGCGGTGACCCCGGCCAGGCCGGCATGCGCCAGGCGGCTCAGGCGCCCCATGTGCAGGCCCAGTGCGGCCTCGCCGCACAGCTCGATGGCAGCGTGCCCAAGGTGCATGTAGCGCGGGATCGACAAGCGCGCACCGGCTTCGCCCAGGCGTGCCGCGTCCAGGCCATAGCGGCGCAGCAGCGGCTCGGGGTCGTGGCCCAGTTCACGCAGGGCCTCGGTCAGCGGCTGGACAAAACCAACCGACAGGTCACCCAGGCGCACGCGGGGGCGGGCCATGGGCTTACAACCACAGGTTCAACAGGCGGGCTCCAGGGCTGGGGGTGCCTGCCAGCAATTCACCCGCCTGGCGGGCAAAGCCCTGGCCGTCGCTGCCCTGTTCCCAGAACTGCCCACGCATGAACACGCTCATGCTGCTGACGCTGGTTCCGGCCGATTGGGTCAGTCGCTGCCATGCAGCCTGTTCGCTGACTTCGCCGCGCCGCAAGGGCAGCCCGGCGCTGGCATCCTGATGGCGATTGCCGCGCCAGGGCGCTTGCCAGCTGCCCTTGCCGCTGAGGAACACCGGGTTGGCGATCAGTTGTACTGCCTGTTGGGCCAGTTGTTGGTGGTTTTCCGGGTACCAGCTGTCGCTGCCCACCAGCACGCCCAGGCGCCCGGCAGGGGTTTGCAATACCTGCAGCGGGTGCTGGCGGCCATCATGTACATAGCGGCGCATTTCGCTGTCGGGGAACTGCTGGCGTTGCGGTTGGCCCAGCAGCGAGCCGTCGCCGGCGAACACCACGCTGCTGTTGAACAGCGGGCCGCTGCCGGCATGCAGCACGCCCTGTTTCACGTAGGGGGCGGGCAGTACGATGGAGCCGGCCACCAGGGTGACATTGAATTCCTTGGCCAGGCCACCGAACAGTTGCTGGTAGTCCGCAGCCATCTGCTCGGCTTTCATGCGCAGGTGCGCGTCGGCGCGCCAGTCGTCCCCGTCGGCACGGAGCATGGCCAGGCCATAGCGCAGCGGGTTGCTCAGTTCCAGCCATTGCAGGGCTTCGCGGCTTTGCGTGACTTGATAAAGCTCGTTCTTTTCGCCACGCGCCCACAGCCAGGTGCCGATGTGCTCGGGTAGCACCACCACCGTGCGCGGGCCGACCAGCCCTTGGGTGCGGGCTTGCTCCAGGTAGGCCGCGAGCTTGCGGTGCAGGCGCTGCAGGTTCTGGTAGTCGCCCGGGAACAGCAGCGGTTCGACGCCAAGCAGGTTGCCGTGCTCGCCCGGCACGCCATGGTTCAGCGCTAGTTCGATGCGCAGGTCGGACAGGTAATGGCCTTCCGGGCGCTGCTGGGTCCAGAAACCGTAGCCGCAGAGGGCGGCGATCATCACCAGCGCCAGGGCGCTTGCCAGGAGTTTTCGCATGAAGCAGGACAGCGCCTTGGAAACAAGAGTTTCCTAGGGTAGTCGCGCTGTGCGCGAGGATCAATAACTTGTCAGTTTCGATCATTGAGCCCGTTCAAACGTCTGTTTAATGTCGCAGGCAGACAAACGACGGGGTCCGCCAGCCGGTGAGGCACCCGCATTCCGTGAATACGCCACCTGGGGACCTTTCCATGGCCGCCGACCGCTACCCGCACCTGCTCGCACCGCTGGACCTGGGCTTCACTACCTTGCGCAACCGCACCCTGATGGGCTCGATGCACACCGGCCTCGAAGAGCGCCCGGGCGGCTTCGAGCGTATGGCGGCGTACTTTGCCGAGCGCGCCCGCGGTGGCGTCGGCCTGATGGTCACCGGCGGCATCGCGCCCAACGATGAGGGTGGGGTGTATTCCGGGGCGGCCAAGCTCAGCACCGAGGAAGAAGCCGACAAGCACCGCATCGTCACCGAGGCGGTACACGCTGCCGGCGGCAAGATCTGCCTGCAGATCCTGCATGCCGGGCGCTACGCCTACAGCCCGCGCCAGGTGGCGCCCAGCGCGATCCAGGCGCCAATCAACCCGTTCAAGCCCAAGGAACTGGACGAGGCGGGTATCGAGAAGCAGATCGCCGACTTCGTCAATTGCGCGGTGCTGGCCCAGCGCGCCGGTTACGACGGCGTCGAGATCATGGGTTCGGAAGGCTACTTCATCAACCAGTTCCTCGCCGCCCACACCAACCACCGCACCGACCGCTGGGGTGGCAGTTATGAAAACCGCATGCGCCTGGCGGTGGAGATCGTCAGCCGGGTGCGCGGCGCGGTCGGGCCGAATTTCATCATCATCTTCCGCCTGTCGATGCTCGATCTCATCGAGGGCGGCAGCACCTGGGATGAAATCGAGCTGCTGGCCAAGGCCATCGAGAAGGCCGGCGCGACGTTGATCAATACCGGCATCGGCTGGCACGAAGCGCGTATACCGACCATTGCCACCAAGGTGCCGCGCGCGGCATTCAGCAAGGTCACCGCCAAGTTGCGCGGCGTGGTGAACATTCCGCTGATCACCACCAACCGCATCAATACTCCGGAGGTGGCCGAGGCGGTGCTGGCCGAAGGCGATGCCGACATGGTCTCGATGGCACGTCCGTTCCTGGCCGACCCGGACTTCGTCAACAAGGCCGCTGCTGGCCGCGGCGACGAGATCAACACCTGCATCGGCTGCAACCAGGCCTGCCTGGACCATACTTTCGGCGGCAAGCTGACCAGTTGCCTGGTCAACCCGCGTGCCTGCCACGAGACCGAGCTCAACTACCTGCCTGTGCGCACCGTGAAGCGCATTGCCGTGGTCGGCGCAGGCCCGGCCGGCCTGGCGGCGGCCACGGTGGCGGCCGAGCGCGGCCACGCGGTGACCCTGTTCGATGCCGCCAGCGAGATCGGCGGGCAGTTCAATGTGGCCAAGCGGGTACCGGGAAAGGAAGAGTTCCATGAAACCCTGCGTTACTTCCGCAACAAGGTCAAAAGCACGGGCGTGGACTTGCGCCTGAACACCCGGGTCAATGTGCAGTCCCTGGTGGACGGTGGCTACGACGAGATCATCCTGGCCACCGGCATCGCCCCGCGCACACCGGCCATCCCCGGTGTCGAGCATGCCAAGGTGCTCAGCTACCTCGACGTGCTGCTCGAGCGCAAGCCGGTGGGCAAGGCTGTCGCGGTGATTGGCGCGGGTGGCATCGGTTTCGACGTTTCCGAGTACCTGGTGCATCAGGGCGTTGCCACCAGCCAGGACCGAGAGGCGTTCTGGAAGGAGTGGGGTATCGACACCCATCTGCAGGCGCGTGGTGGCGTGGCCGGGATCAAGGCCGAGCCGCATGCCCCGGCGCGGCAGGTGTACCTGTTGCAGCGCAAGAAATCCAAGGTGGGTGACGGCCTGGGCAAGACCACTGGCTGGATTCACCGCACCGGGTTGAAGAACAAGCGGGTGCAGATGCTCAACAGCGTCGAGTACCTGGGCATCGACGATGCGGGCCTGCACATTCGCGTGGCCGATGGCGAGCCGCAGGTACTGGCGGTGGACAACGTAGTGATCTGTGCCGGGCAGGAACCGCTGCGCGAGCTGCAGGACGGGCTGGTGGCGGCGGGGCAGTCGGTGCACCTGATTGGTGGGGCCGATGTGGCGGCCGAGCTGGATGCCAAGCGGGCGATCAACCAGGGTTCGAGATTGGCGGCTGAGCTCTGAGATCGCCGGGGCCGCTTTGCGGCCCATCGCCGGCAAGCCGGGCTCCCACAGGTACAGCGTGATGCTTGAGGTTGGCGCTGTACCTGTGGGAGCCCGGCTTGCCGGCGATGGGCTGCAAAGCAGCCCCCAGGCGTTCACTGGTAAACTCGCGCGATGCAATTTGACCTCCCCCAACCCCCCCTGCAGCCCCTGACCCTGCCCTGGCTCCAACAAGCCCAGGTAGAAGCCGCCATCCTGCGCCTGGACCTGATCGATCCGCTGATCAGCGGCAACAAATGGTTCAAGCTACGCCATCACCTGCAACAGGCCAGCGCCAGCAACGCCTCGGGCCTGATCAGCCTCGGCGGCAACCATTCCAATCACCTGCACGCCCTGGCCGCTGCCGGCAAGCGCTTCGGCTTCGCCACCGCCGGCCTGCTGCGTGGTCACGCCCAGGACACGCCAACCGTGCGTGACCTGCAGGCGCTGGGCATGGAACTGCACTGGCTGGGCTATGGCGGCTACCGCGCACGAAACCAAGCGGGTTTCTGGGACCCTTGGCAGGCACGCTACCCGGGTTGGCACTGCATCTCCGAAGGGGGAGGCGGGCTTGCCGGTGCACAGGGCTGCGCGCTGATCATGCAGCAGGCACGGGCACAGATCGCGGCGTTGGGCTGGTCGGGCTACGACGCCTGGTGGCTGGCTGCCGGAACGGGGACTACCCTGGCCGGTCTGGTAATGGCCGAGGCGGGCGCACATGTGGTGCATGGTGCATTGGCGGTACCCAGGGACCATGGCGTGCCGGAGGCGGTAGCAGCACTGGCCGGCGCGCATGGCTACAAGCTGCACGACGCCTGCCGTGGCGGTTTCGGCAAATTCGACGCTGATCTGCTGGCGTTCATCGCTGATTGCGAGCGGCACACCGGCGTGCCGCTCGAAGCCCTCTACACCGGCAAGGCCCTGCTGGCCCTGCGTGAGAAGGTCGAGGCCGGGCTGTTCGCGCCCGGCACCCGCCTGATCGTGGTGCACACCGGCGGCCTGCAGGGCCGGCGCGGTTACTTGTAGGGCAGCATGCGCAGCAGCGTGTTGTCGCGCTGCACATAGTGGTGATAGAGCCCGGCCAGCGCGTGCAGGCCGATCAGCCAGTAGCCCCAGCTGCCGATGCGTTCATGCCAGCCTTTGATGAACTTGGCCTGATCCGGGTTCGGGCCGATCAGGTGCGGCAGCTCCAGGCCGAAGAACGGCACTGGTTTGTCGGCGGCGCTGAGGATCAGCCAGCCGGCCAGCGGCAGGATGATCATCAGCAGGTACAATGCCAGGTGCATCAGGTGCGCGAGGCCGGTCTGCCAGGCCGCAGGCTTGGGCACGATGGGTGGAGTCGGGCGGCTCAGGCGGATGGCCAGGCGCAACCAGACCAGCACGAACACGCTGAGCCCGAGCATGAAGTGCAGGTCCTTCATCAGGTTGCGTTCGACGCTGTCCTTGGGGAACAGGCCACGCAGTTCGATTAGGGCGTAGACAGCGGCCAGCAGCACCAGCATCAGCCAGTGCAGGGCGATGGACAGGCGCGCGTAATGGGTCGCGGGGGTGGATGAAACCATGATCGGTCCTCGTCATCAGGTCGGAATAGCGCTCTTGCCGGCGCTCAGGAAGTACTGTAGTGGCTACGGGGTAACAAATCTTTGCGCCAGGTCTGTGAAAATTGTGTTGTCTGCACCGGTCCTTTCGCGGGTGAACCCGCTCCCACAGGCACAGCGCTGAGCCAGAGACCTGTGCAGTACCTGTGGGAGCGGGCAAGCCCGCGAAGAGGCCGGAACAGCCTGCATCATGCCTTGGATGTAAATGGCCAACTGTCAGCCACCAGAAACACCCGCTCGGCCTCCTGCCACGCCCCGTCAGCCTCTTGCTCCAACCTCACCAGCAACTGCGCCGGAGCCTGCCGTTCCAGCAAATGCAGCCACGCCGCAAACTGCTCCACCGCCCAGCACTCATGCGCCTCGACCCGCGCCGGCGCCAGCCAGGCATGCCGTTGCAGCGGCTGCCATTGCTCACCTTCGCCCATGACCCAGTCCCGCCGCCGCAGCCAGCGCCCGCGCAAGTGCTGCGGGTTGGCGCCCTGTGGTGGCTGCGCATGCCCGGGCCACGGGTAGAACAGATAGCCACCCAGCCACACATGCGCCTGCACCTGCTCCACCCCCAGCCGGGCCAGCACCTCGCGGCTGTGCGCCCCCGCCGACATGGGCAACTGGTGCCGTGCGAGGTGCGCCAGTTTGCTTCCCAGTCGGTCATGGCAGCCTGGCCCTAGCCAGGTGTCGGGGTCGTGCCCGGGGTGTTCCGGACCCAGGTACAGCTTGATGGCCAGTTCCAGGTGGTGCACACCATCGCGGTCGCGCAGCACCACATCCAGCTCGCCCAGGGTGCGCCCGCCTTCGCGAATCGCCAGGTTGGCCGCCAGCAGTTCGATGCCCGGGGCCTGGCCCAGGGCGAATTGCCACAGCCGTTCGTAGTAGTGCCCCAGGCGCCGGCTGCCTAGCTGCGCCAGCCAGTCGCGCAGTGGGCGATCATCGTCATCCAGCGCCCGCAGCCAGTCTGCCAGGCGCTGTGGCTGGTCCGCCCACAGGCTACCCGCCAGCGGGTGGCGCTGGGGGCAGGGCGGGGCGCTGAGCAACGGGGGCGACAGCAGGGCCCAGGCCAGGTCGCGCACGTTGGGGCGGCGTAGCTGCCGGGGCAGGTCGTGGAGCAGGGCGAATGGCATCATCCTGCGAGCATAGCCGGTTTGCCGCTACCCGGTGGTTTCGCCCATAATCGCGGCATAGTCACCCGCCGCAGAGCCTCGCAGGAGCCCCATGGAGCAATTTCGCAATATCGGTATCATTGGCCGCCTTGGCAGCTCCCAGGTGCTCGACACCATTCGCCGACTGAAAAAATTTCTTATCGAGCGCCACCTGCACGTGATCCTCGAGGACACCATCGCCGAAGTGTTGCCTGGCCATGGCCTGCAAACTTCCACCCGCAAGCTGCTGGGCGAGGTCTGTGACCTGGTCATCGTGGTCGGCGGCGACGGCAGCCTGCTGGGCGCCGCCCGCGCCCTGGCCCGGCACAACATTCCGGTGCTGGGCATCAACCGTGGCAACCTGGGCTTCCTCACCGACATCCGCCCCGACGAGCTGGAAGAGAAGGTCGCCGAAGTGCTCGACGGCCACTACCTGGTGGAAAACCGCTTCCTGCTGCAGGCCGAGGTACGCCGCCACAACGAAGCCATCGGCCAGGGTGATGCGCTGAACGATGTGGTGCTGCACCCGGGCAAGTCCACGCGCATGATCGAGTTCGAGATCTACATCGATGGCCAGTTCGTCTGCAGCCAGAAGGCCGACGGCCTGATCGTCGCCACCCCCACCGGCTCCACCGCCTACGCGCTGTCGGCCGGCGGCCCGATCATGCACCCCAAGCTCGACGCCATCGTCATCGTGCCGATGTACCCGCACACCCTGTCAGGCCGGCCGATCGTGGTCGACGGCAACAGCGAACTGAAGATCGTGGTGTCCAAGGACCTGCAGATCTACCCGCAGGTATCCTGTGACGGCCAGAACCACTTCACCTGTGCCCCCGGCGACACCATCACGGTGAGCAAGAAACCGCAGAAGCTGCGCCTGATCCACCCGCTGGACCACAATTACTACGAGGTCTGCCGCACCAAGCTCGGCTGGGGCAGCCGGCTGGGGAGCAGGGACGACTGATGCTCGATCCGGCGCGTAGTTTCGACATCATCGGTGACGTGCACGGTTGTGCGCTGACCCTTGAACGCCTGCTCGACGCCCTCGGTTACAAGCGTGTGGCAGGCGTGTGGCGCCACCCGCGGCGCCAGGCGCTGTTCCTTGGCGACATCGTCGACCGCGGGCCACGCATCCGCGAGGCGCTGCACATCGTCCACGACATGGTCGAGGCCGGCCAGGCGTTCTGCATCATGGGCAACCACGAGTACAACGCGCTGGGCTGGGTCACCCCGGCACTGCCTGGCAGCGGCAAGGCCTTTGTGCGCGAGCATACGCCACGCCACGCCCGGCTGATCGACGAAACCCTGACCCAGTTCGCCCACCACCCCGCTGACTGGCACGACTTCGTCAACTGGTTCTACGAATTGCCGCTGTTCGTCGACGCCGGGCGTTTCCGCCTGGTGCATGCCTGCTGGGACCCGCGGCTGATCGAGCCGCTGCGCCAGCAGTACCCCGACGGGCGCATCGACGAACACTTCATCCAGGCCTCGGCGGTGAACGGCAGCTTTGCCGCCACCGTGTGCAACCGCCTGCTGCGCGGTACCGACATGCGCCTGCCGGACGGCCTGACCCTCACCGGTGGCGACGGCCTGACCCGTGCCTTCTTCCGTACCAAGTTCTGGGAAGAAGACCCGCAAACCTACGGCGACATCGTGTTCCAGCCAGACGCCCTGCCCGCGGAAGTGGCCAGCACCCCGCTCAGTCACAGCCAGAAGAACGCCTTGCTGCGCTATGCCGAAGACGAGCCCATGCTGTTCGTCGGCCATTACTGGCGCAGCGGCCGCCCGGCGCCGATCCGCGCCAACCTGGCCTGCCTGGACTACAGCGCCGTGCTCTATGGCAAGCTGGCAGCCTACCGGCTGGATGATGAAACCCGCATCGACCCGCACAAGTTCGTCTGGGTCGACGTCGACCGCCCACAGGCCAACCAATGAACATTATCGAAGTGATGCGCCTGCCGCTGTCGGTCGACCTCAGCGGCTTCGTTCACCTGCTGCAGCGCTTGCAGGTGCCGCACCGGGTCAGCGAGGAGGGCGATGCCCAGGTGCTCTGGGCCCCCGACACCCTGGCCGCAGACGTCCGCGAACTCTACCAGCGCTACCCCGACGGCAACGCCGACCTGCCGGCCACCACCGATCCTGTGGGAGCGGGCGAGCCCGCGAAAGGGCCCTCCCTGGCAGAACAGGCCAAAGCCTGCAAAGTCACCACTATCACCCTGCTGCTGTGCTTCATCGTCGCCGGCCTCACCGGCCTTGGCGACAATTTCACCACCATCAGCTGGTTCACCTTCCTCGATTTCCGCGTCCAGGGCGACTACCTGTACTTCAACCCGCTGGCGCAAAGCCTGGACCAAGGCCAGTGGTGGCGCCTGGTATCGCCCATGCTGCTGCATTTCGGCGTGCTGCACCTGGCCATGAACAGCCTGTGGTACTGGGAGCTGGGCAAACGCATCGAACTGCGCCAGGGCCCGTGGGCGCTGCTGGGCCTGACCCTGCTGTTCAGCCTGGTGTCCAACCTGGCCCAGCATTACAGCAGCGGGCCGAGCCTGTTCGGCGGCCTGTCCGGCGTGCTGTACGGCCTGCTCGGGCACATCTGGCTGTACCAGTGGCTGGCACCCGACCGTTACTTCAACCTGCCCAAGGGCGTGCTAGTGATGATGCTGATCTGGCTGGTGGTGTGCCTGAGCGGCGTGATCGACACCCTGGGCCTTGGCCAGATCGCCAACGCTGCCCACGTCGGCGGGCTGCTCATCGGATGCCTGACCGGGCTCTTGGGTGGGGCGCTGGCCCGGCGTAAACTGTCGGCTTGAATCAGGAGACACTATGTCCACTTTCGCGCAAATGATCGAAAACATCACCCCGGAAATCTACGAGAGCCTGAAACTGGCCGTGGAAATCGGCAAATGGTCGGATGGCCGCAAGCTCACTGCCGAGCAGAAAGAGCTGTCGCTGCAGGCGGTAATCGCCTGGGAGATGAAAAACCTGCCCGAAGACCAGCGTACCGGCTACATGGGCCCGCAGGAATGCGCCTCGAAGTCCGCGCCGATCGCCAACATTCTGTTCAAGTCGGACTCGGTACATTGATCGAACTCGCTCGTGGCTCGTTGAGCAAGATGGCGGTAAGCCTGCAGGCGCCAGTGGTGCAGTACAGCTTTCGCCTTGATGACACGCAGGTGCCGGTCAACCCGCTGATCGGCCAGCGCCTGCGCCTTGAGTACCTTGGCGCCATTCACTGCAGCCATTGTGGCAAGCGCACCAAGACCAGCTTCAGCCAGGGTTACTGCTACCCGTGCATGACCAAACTGGCCCAGTGCGACGTGTGCATCATGGCCCCGGAAAAGTGCCACTACGACGCCGGCACCTGCCGCGAACCGTCGTGGGGCGAACAGTTCTGCATGACCGACCATGTGGTCTACCTGGCCAACTCGTCGGGGATCAAGGTCGGTATCACCCGCGCCACCCAGCTGCCCACCCGCTGGCTCGACCAGGGCGCCAGCCAGGCCTTGCCGATCGTGCGCGTGGCCACCCGCCAGCAGTCCGGCCTGGTCGAAGACTTGCTGCGCAGCCAGGTGCCGGATCGCACCAACTGGCGCGCCCTGCTCAAGGGCGATGCCGAGGAGCTCGACCTGGTGGCCATTCGTGAACAGGTCTTCGACGCCTGTGCCGATGGCTTGCGCGAGCTGCAGGGGCGTTTCGGCCTGCAGGCGGTTCAGCCGCTGGCCGATGCCGAAGTGGTGCAGATGAAGTACCCGGTCGAGGCCTACCCATCGAAGATCGTCAGCTTCAACCTCGACAAGGACCCGGTAGTGGAAGGCACGCTGCTGGGCATCAAGGGCCAGTACCTGATCTTCGACACCGGTGTGATCAATATTCGCAAGTACACGGCCTACCAGTTGGCCGTACTCCAGTAAAAAGGACCTGCACATGCGTACCGAACAACCGCAAGTGATCTACCTCAAGGATTACCAGGCGCCCGAGTACCTGATCGACGAGACGCACCTGACCTTCGAGCTGTTCGAGGACCATACCCTGGTTCACGCGCAACTGGTCATGCGCCGCAACCCGGCACGCGGTGCCGGCCTGCCGCCACTGGTACTCGATGGCCAGCAGCTTGAGCTGCTGCGCGCCTCGCTGGATGACCAGGAACTCCAGCCGGGCGACTACCAGCTCGACGCCGACAGCCTGACCGTGCAGCCCAAGGCCGAGCGCTTCACCCTCGACACCAGCGTGAAGATCCACCCCGAGAGCAACACCGCGCTGGAAGGCTTGTACAAGTCGGGCAAGATGTTCTGCACCCAGTGCGAGGCCGAAGGCTTCCGCAAGATCACCTACTACCTCGATCGTCCGGATGTGATGAGCACCTTCACCACCACGGTGATCGCCGAGCAGCATCGCTACCCGGTATTGCTGTCGAACGGCAACCCGATCGGCAGCGGGCCGGCAGACGATGGTCGCCACTGGGCGACCTGGGAAGACCCGTTCATGAAGCCGGCCTACCTGTTCGCCCTGGTGGCCGGTGACCTGTGGTGCGTCGAGGACAGCTTCACCCGCCAGTCCGGCCGTGACGTGACCCTGCGCATCTATGTCGAGCCCGAGAACATCGACAAGTGCGACCACGCCATGGTCAGCCTGAAGAAGTCCATGCGCTGGGACGAAGAAGTCTATGGCCGCGAGTACGACCTGGACATCTTCATGATCGTCGCGGTCAACGACTTCAACATGGGCGCCATGGAAAACAAAGGCCTGAACATCTTCAACTCCAGCTGTGTGCTGGCCCGTGCCGAAACCGCCACCGATGCCGCCCACCAGCGCGTCGAAGGCGTGGTTGCCCACGAGTATTTCCACAACTGGTCGGGCAACCGCGTCACCTGCCGTGACTGGTTCCAGCTGTCGCTGAAGGAAGGCTTCACGGTGTTCCGCGATGCCGAGTTCAGCGCCGACATGAACTCGCGCACGGTCAAGCGCATCGAAGACGTGGCCTACCTGCGTACTCACCAGTTCGCCGAAGACGCTGGCCCCATGGCCCACCCGGTGCGCCCGGACAGCTTCATCGAGATCTCCAACTTCTACACCCTGACCGTGTACGAGAAGGGCGCCGAAGTGGTGCGCATGGTTCGTACCCTGCTGGGCGCCGACGGCTTCCGCAAGGGCAGCGACCTGTACTTCGAACGCCACGATGGCCAGGCGGTGACCACCGACGATTTCATCAAGGCCATGGAAGACGCCAACGGCGTCGACTTCACCCAGTTCAAGCGCTGGTACAACCAGGCCGGCACCCCGCGCCTGGAAGTCAGCGAGGCCTATGACGCGGCCGCGCAAACCTACAGCCTGACCTTCCGCCAAAGCTGCCCGCAGACCCCGGACAAGGCCGAAAAGCTGCCGTTCGTGATCCCGGTGGAGCTTGGCCTGCTGGATGCTGCAGGCAACGACCTGCCGCTGCAACTGGCCGGTGAAGATACGGCGCAGGGCACCAGCCGCGTGCTGTCGGTGACCGAGGCCGAGCAGACCTTCACCTTCCAGGGTATCCAGGCCAAACCGCTGCCGTCGCTGCTGCGTGGTTTCAGTGCACCGGTCAAGCTGAGCTTCCCCTACGACCGCGACCAGCTGATGTTCCTGATGCAACACGACAGCGACGGCTTCAACCGCTGGGAGGCGGGGCAGCAGTTGTCGGTGCAGGTGCTGCAGGAGCTGATCGGCCAGCATCAGCGCGGCGAAGCACTGAAGCTCGACCAGCGCCTGATCACCGCCCTGGGCACCGTGCTCGGCAACGAGTCGCTGGACCCGGCCATGGTTGCCGAAATGCTCTCGCTGCCGGGTGAGGCCTACCTCACCGAAATCAGCCAGGTGGCCGATGTGGACGCCATCCACGCCGCCCGCGAGTTCGCCCGCCAGCAGATCGCCGAGAAGCTGTTCGAAGCCCTGTGGGCGCGCTACCAGGCCAACCGCGAAGTGTCGCGCAGCACCGCCTACGTGGCCTCGGCCGAGCATTTCGCTCGCCGCAGCCTGCAGAACATCGCGCTGTCGTACCTGATGCAGAGCGGCAAGCCGCAGGTGCTGCAGGCGACTTTGGAGCAGTTCGAGCACTGTGACAACATGACCGAGCGCCTTACCGCCCTGGCCGTGCTGGTCAACTCGCCGTTCGAGGCCGAGCGGGCCAAGGCGCTGGAAGCCTTTGCCGAGCACTTCAAGGACAACCCGCTGGTCATGGACCAGTGGTTCAGCGTGCAGGCGGCCAGTACGCTGCCGGGCGGGCTGGCGCGGGTCAAGGCGCTGATGCAGCACCCGGCGTTCACCCTGAAGAACCCGAACAAGGTACGTGCGCTGATCGGCGCCTTTGCCGGGCAGAACCTGGTCAACTTCCATGCGGCGGATGGCTCGGGCTACCGCTTCCTGGCGGACCTGGTGATCGAGCTGAATGCGCTGAACCCGCAGATCGCTTCGCGGCAACTGGCACCACTGACCCGCTGGCGCAAGTATGACGCTGCGCGTCAGGCCCTGATGAAGGGCGAGCTGGAGCGGATTCTGGCTTCTGGTGAGTTGTCCAGTGATGTGTATGAAGTGGTGAGCAAGAGCCTGGCTTAAGGGCCAAGGGGGCTGCTTTGCAGCCCATCGCCGGCAAGCCAGCTCCCACAGGTACTCCACTGCCGTCAAGGCATGTGCTGTCCCTGTGGGAGCTGGCTTGCCGGCGATGGGCCGCACAGCGGCCCCCGGCTTTTTACAGCCGACAACAAAACATAACACCCCGCCCGTTGTGTTCCCGCAAATATCCCCGCTACGATCCCCTCAAGCTATTGCGGGCCTCTAGATCAGGCTTTTCGCAGTACCTGCAGTGCATTGACCCACCAGACAAGAACACAACAGGGGGACAGTCATGAGGGAACAGAACAGGCGCTTTGCCTGGCCATTGGCAGCCAGCGCGGTACTGGCGCTGGGGCTCGGCGTGTGGGCTGACAGCGTGCAAGCCGCTGCCGCCGACGAATATTCCACCGAATCGGCCAAGGCCAGCCAAAGCCTGCTGATCGACGCCACCCATGCCGGTAAGCGCCTGGTGGTAGTGGGCGATCGCGGTCATATCCTGTTCTCCGACGACCAGGGCAGAACCTGGACCCAGGCGCGGGTGCCCACCCGGCAACTGCTGACCGCGGTGTTCTTCCTCGACGACAAGCGCGGCTGGGCCGTCGGCCACGATGCGCTGGTGCTCGCCAGCAGCGATGGTGGTGCCACCTGGAGCAAGCAGTTCGAAGACCTGCCCCGCGAAGCACCCTTGCTCGATGTCGCCTTCCTCGACGCCCGGCACGGCTTTGCCGTAGGTGCCTACGGCGCCTTGCTGGAAACCACCGACGGCGGCCAGCACTGGCAGGACGTGGCCGAGCGCCTGGACAACCCCGACCAGCTGCACCTGAACGGTATCGCCCAGGTGCGTGACGCGGGCCTGTTCATTGTCGGCGAGCAGGGCGGCATGTTCCGCTCAGCCGACAACGGCCAGACCTGGGCCAAGGTTCAAGGCCCCTACGAGGGATCGCTGTTCGGCGTGATCGGCACTGCACAGCCGCGCACATTGCTGGCCTACGGCCTGCGCGGCAACCTGTTCCGCTCCACCGATTTCGGTGACAGCTGGCAACCGATCGAGCTCAAGGCCGCACGTGGCACCCTCGAATTCGGCCTGGCAGGCGCTACGCTTGTCGAGGACGGTAGCCTGGTGCTGGTCGGCAATGGCGGCAGCGTGCTGCGCAGTACCGATGACGGCCAGACCTTCAGTGTCTACAACCGCGCCGACCGCATTGCCCTGGCCGGCGTCAGCGGCCTGGCCGATGGCGGCCTGCTGCTGGTAGGGCAGGGTGGCGTGCACCTGGCTGACCCGCAGGGTGCTGACCAGGAGGTGCGTCCATGACCAGCAGGGAGAGCATCACCATGCATCCGCATCACCAGGACAAGGCCACGTTGCTCGAACGCCTGATCTTCAACAATCGCCCCATGGTCATCGCCCTGTGCGTGCTGGTCAGCATCTTCCTGTTCTGGCAGGCCACGCAGATTCGCCCGTCCACCAGCTTCGAGAAGATGATCCCGCTGCAGCACCCGTTCATCGAGCAGATGATGGAGCACCGCAACGACCTGGCCAACCTCGGCAACACCGTGCGCATTTCGGTGGAGGCCGTGAATGGCGACATCTTCGACAAGGACTACATGGAGACCCTGCGGCAGATCCATGACGAGGTGTTCTACATCCCTGGCGTCGACCGTGCCGGGTTGAAGTCGCTGTGGAGCCCCAGCGTGCGCTGGAGCGAGGTCACCGAGGAAGGCTTCTCGGGTGGCGAGGTGATTCCCAACACCTACAACGGCTCGCAGGACAGCCTCGACACCCTGCGCGACAACGTGCTCAAGTCGGGCCAGGTGGGGCGCCTGGTGGGCAACAATTTCAAGTCCAGCATCGTCGATGTGCCACTGCTGGAGAGCTACCCCGACCCGCAGGACCCGGGCAAGCAGGTGAAGCTGGACTACCAGCAGTTCTCGCACCAGCTTGAAGAAAAGATCCGTGACAAGTTCCAGGCGCAGAACCCCAACGTGAAGGTGCACATCGTCGGCTTCGCCAAGAAGGTCGGCGACCTGATCGACGGCCTGGTGATGGTGGCGATGTTCTTCGGCGTCGCCCTGGCCATCACCTGGGTGCTGCTGTACTGGTTCACCTGGTGCATCCGCAGCACCATCGCCGTGCTCATCACCACCCTGGTGGCAGTGGTCTGGCAGCTGGGCCTGATGCATGCGGTGGGCTTTGGCCTGGACCCGTACTCGATGCTGGTGCCGTTCCTGATCTTCGCCATCGGCATTTCCCACGGGGTGCAGAAGATCAACGGTATCGCCCTGCAGTCGAGTGATGCCGACAACGCCCTGACCGCTGCCCGGCGCACCTTCCGCCAGCTGTTCCTGCCTGGGATGATCGCCATTCTCGCCGACGCCGTGGGCTTCATCACCTTGCTGATCATCGACATCGGCGTGATTCGTGAACTGGCCATCGGTGCTTCCATCGGTGTGGCGGTGATCGTGTTCACCAACCTCATCCTGCTGCCGGTAGCCATCTCCTACGTCGGCATCAGCAAGAAGGCCGTCGAGCGCAGCAAGCAGGACGCCACCCGCGAGCACCCGTTCTGGCGCCTGTTGTCGAACTTCGCCAGTGCCAAGGTGGCGCCTGTATCGGTGGCCCTGGCGCTGGTCGCCTTCGCCGGTGGCCTGTGGTACAGCCAGAACCTGAAGATCGGCGACCTCGACCAGGGCGCGCCGGAGCTGCGCCCGGACTCGCGCTACAACCAGGACAACAACTTCATCATCAGTAACTACTCGACCAGTTCCGATGTGCTGGTGATCATGGTCAAGACCCCGCCGGAAAGCTGCTCGATTCACTCGACCATGGCGCCGATCGACGAGCTGATGTGGACCATGCAGAACACCCCAGGCGTGCAGTCGGCAATTTCCCTCGTGACCGTGTCCAAGCAGGTGATCAAGGGCATGAACGAGGGCAGCCTGAAATGGGAAACCCTGTCGCGCAACCCGGACATCCTCAACAACTCCATCGCCCGCGCCGATGGCCTGTACAACGGCGACTGCTCGCTGGCACCGGTGCTGGTGTTCCTCAACGACCACAAGGCCGAAACCCTGGAGCGGGTCACTGCCGTGGCCAAGGCGTTTGCCGACAGCCACAACAAGGAAGGCCTGCAGTTCCTGCTGGCGGCGGGCAACGCCGGGATCGAAGCGGCGACCAACGAGGTGATCAAGTCGGCCGAGCTGACCATCCTGATCCTGGTGTACATCTGCGTGGCGGTGATGTGCCTGATTACCTTCCGCTCGTTCGCCGCCACCCTGTGTATCGTCCTGCCGCTGGTGCTGACCTCGGTGCTGGGCAACGCGCTGATGGCCTACATGGGCATCGGGGTCAAGGTGGCGACCTTGCCGGTGGTGGCGCTGGGTGTGGGCATTGGCGTGGACTATGGCATCTACATCTACAGCCGGCTGGAAAGCTTCCTGCGCGCCGGGTTGCCGTTGCAGGAGGCGTATTACGAGACCCTGCGCTCGACCGGCAAGGCAGTGCTGTTCACCGGCTTGTGCCTGGCCATCGGCGTGTGCACCTGGATTTTCTCGGCGATCAAGTTCCAGGCGGACATGGGGTTGATGCTGACCTTCATGCTGCTGTGGAACATGTTCGGGGCGCTGTGGCTGCTGCCGGCGCTGGCAAGGTTCCTGATCAAGCCTGAGAAGATGGTGGGCAAGGAGGGGGGCTCCATTTTCGCTCATTGAATTGCCGGGGGCCGCTTTGCGGCCCATTCGCAGCACAAGGCTGCTTCTACAGGGGGGACCGCGAGCCTTCTGTAGGAGCAGCCTTGTGCTCGAATGGGCTGCAAGGCAGCCCCAAGGCTATAATGCCAACTCATTTCAGATTGGTACCCCCATGTCCCCCCTCGCCACCGCCCTGCAGTCCTGCGACATGCTCCTGATCGACGGCCTGCACGCCTTCGACTTCACCTCCGATGAATCCGGCCTCACCATCGAATGCATGGACGGCCGCCAGCTCCGCCGCTGGTCCTTCACCCCCGAGCAGATCACAGCTGCCATCGCCGTGGGTGACGAGTGGCAACTCGACGATGCCGACGGCGCGCATCGACTAGTCTGTATGAGTGCCTTTCGCGCCCCGGATGATGACGAAGATGAATCGGATCTGGACGAGCCTGCTGACCGCTAGCCTGATGAGCCTGACCATCCATGCCCACGCCGCCACCTTGCTGGTGGGCAGTTACACCGATGGCGCCAGCGAGGGCATCTACCGCTACGGGTTCGACGAAAAGACCGGTCATATCGACCCGTCGCCGCAGCAGGTGGTGGAGAGTGTCAGCCCTTCATGGCTGGTGCTGTCGGCCGATCAACGCCAACTGTTCGCGGTCAACGAAACCCCGAACGGCAATGTCAGCAGTTTCATCGTCAGTGCAAAAGGCGAGATCAAGGCACTCAACCAGGTGACCAGCCAAGGTGACCAACCGACCCACGCCAGCCTCAGCCAGGACCAGCGTTATCTGTTCGTGGCCAACTACGCAGTCAAGCCCGATCCCGGCGGCAGCCTGGTGGTAGTTCCGGTGGCCAAGGACGGCAAGCTCAAGCCGGTGGTGCAACAGGCCCGGCACAAGGCGAGCGGGGTCAACCCCGAGCGCCAGGCCGGCGCCCATGTGCATTCGCTGGTGCTGTCACCGGACGGCCGCCACCTGTATGCCAGCGACCTGGGTGCCGACAAGGTGTTCATCTACCGTTACGACGGTGCCAGCGCAGACCACCCGTTGACGCCAGCGATCCCCGCGTCGGTGGACCTGCCGCCGGGCAGCGGGCCGCGCCACCTGTTGTTCGACGCCAAGGGCCGTCACGCCTACCTGACCCTGGAAATGAGTGCCGAAGTGGTGATGTTCGACGTGCAGGAGGGCAACCTGGTCGAACGCCAGCGCCTGCCCCTGACCGAGAGCAAGGAAGCTGCGGCGAAAGCGGCAGGTGGCTTGCACCTGTCGGCAGACGGGCGCTTTCTGTATGTGAGCAACCGCGGCACGGCCAACGAGATCGTGGCGTTCAGCGTGGGCAAGCAGGATGGCCAACTGACGTTCCTGCAGCGCCGTTCGGTGGAGGGGGATCATCCCCGCGAGTTCGCCCTCGATCCGAGTGACAACTTCCTGCTGGTGGCCAACCAGAAGAGCAACCAGATCGTGGTGATACGCCGCGATCCGCGCAGCGGCAAGTTGTTGGAGACGGTGCAGAAGCTGAAGCAGGAGGCACCGTCGGACCTGAAGTTCATCGAGTGATATCGATCGGCGTGATAATCGATACTGCCGCAATGAATTTTTGCCTGCGGCTTCGGCGGCGTAAGTTTGACCCAAGGCCCAAACGGGCCAACGTCAAACCACCGCCGTCGAGGTCAGCCCAGATGAACTTCAATCTCTTCCCGGTCATTGCCGCATCCGCCATTTCCGCTTCGGTCGTATTGCCAGCGCATGCCCATGCCGACAGCAGCGGCAAGGCGTCCGCTACCCATAGCTACACCGAACAGTACCTGCGCCAGAGTGCCAACTTCCATGCGGCATTGAGTGGCAAACACAACCACTGAATCCTGTACTGGCCCTATCGCCGGCAAGCCAGCTCCCACAGGGGTTGAGCAGGCCTCAGGTCCAGCGCCGTACCTGTGGGAGCTGGCTTGCCGGCGATAGGGCCAGTACAGGAAACAGCGTTCATTTGGCCATGACTGACCTGAACAGCTCCGAAGCCAACCACCCCTCCAGCCAGCTCCGCACCCGCGGATAAGCCGCCTCGGCGAACCACTGCGGTTCGACCCCGGCAAACTGGCGCATCAGGGGCAGCAACGCGGCATCGGCAATGCTCGGGTGCGTGGCCAGCAAGTAGGGCCTGCCCGCCAGCAGGCCTTCGAGCTCCGCCAGCCAGGCCTCGGCCTGCTGGCGGTAATGCTCGCGGGTATGCTCGGGGTAGCGCTCGGCATACTTGTACAGGTTCACCTGCGCCTTGAACGTGCTGTCGTTGCGCGCAATCAGTGTTTCAGCCTGCTGCGCCGCCGCAGGGTCGGCCTGCAGCCGCCAGTCCTGCGGGTCGTTTTGCGCCAGCGCCCAGCGCATGATGTCCAGGCTTTCTTCGAGCACCCCGGCGCCGGTATCCAGTACCGGCACCGTGCCCTTGGGTGACAAGGCCAGCAGTTCTGCCGGCTTGTTCTTCATCGCTACCTCGCGAATCTCCACCTCGCACCCCGCATAGCGCAGGGCCAGGCGCGCGCGCATGGCCCAGGGGCAGCGGCGGAACGAGTAGAGGATCACCCGCACACCTCCACGTCACTCAGGCCATTGCCTTGGCGGCGCACCTGGATCTGCACCGGGATGCGTTCGTGCATTTCCTGCACGTGGGAAATCACCGCCACCTTGCGGCCCTGGGCCTGCAAGCCGTCGAGGGCGTCCATGGCCAGTTGCAGCGACTCGGGGTCGAGGCTGCCGAAGCCTTCGTCGATGAACAGCGATTCGATGCGCAGCGTGCTGGAGGCCATCGAGGCCAGGCCCAGGGCCAGGGCCAGCGACACCAGGAAGGTTTCCCCGCCAGACAGCGAGTGCACCGAACGCAGTTCGTCACCCATCTCGGTGTCCAGCACCAGCAGGCCGAGGGCGCTGCCGCCGCGCTTGAGGCGGTAACGGCGGGCCAGCTGGCGCAGCTGGGCGTTGGCGTGGTGCAGCAGCAGGTCGAGGTTGTAGCCCTGGGCGATCTTGCGGAACACATCGCCCGAGGCCGAGCCGATCAGGGCGTTCAGGCGAGCCCAGCGTTGCCACTGCTGGTGGGCCTGTTCGATTTCCGCCGCCAGCGCCTGGTGCGCCTGTTGGCGACGCTGGTCATCGGCCTGCTGTGCACGCAGTTCGGCGCATTGCTGCTCATGGCCGGCCAGGCGTTCGCGCAGTTCGGTCAGGGCCTGTTCCAGGGCGTCTGCCGAGGTGTCCACAGTCATTTGCGCGGCATGTTGCTGCAGGCGTTGTTCACGTTCTTGCAGCAGCACGCGGCCCTGTTCGATGGCCTTTTCGGCGCCTTGCAGGCGCTGGCGCAGCTCATTTACCTGCGCGTCCTCCATGCCCAGCAGGCGATCCAGGCCGGCGTCGTCCAGTTCCGGGTGTTCTGCGCGCCACTGGGCGATCTGGCCCTGCAACTGCTGGCACTCAGCGTCCAGCGCCTGCTGCTGCTGGGTGTTGGCCTTGAGTTCGCTGGCCAGTTGCACGCCTTGGGTACGCAAGTCCTGCAGGCGCTGGGCAGTGTCGGCATCGAGGGCGCGGGCCTGCTCCAGCGCGGCGTCCATATGCTGTTGCCAGGCCTCGGCGCTTGCATGCCCGCCAAGCAGTTCGCCAAGCGAAGCCTGGGCCTGTTGGCGCTGCTCGTCGAGGGCGGCAAGTTTCTGCTGCAACTGCTGCTGGGTCTGCACGCGTGCCTGCTGCTGGTCGCGCAGCTTGTCCAGCTGGGCCTGGCGGGCTTGCTGTTCTTCCTGTTCGTCCTTGCGCTGCTCCAGTTGCTGCAGGCGCAGGGCGATCTGCTGGTCCAGGGCGAGGAAGGCATTGGCCGGTTCGTCGTTCAAGGCCTTGAGGGCCTCTTCGGGCAATACGCCGGCAAGGTCCTCAAGGCCTTGCTGCAACTGCTGCTCGTCACTGGCCAGGGCCTGGTGCTGTTGCTCCAGGTGGCGCTGGGCCTGCTGTTGCGCCTGCTGGGCGGCCTGCAGTTGCTGGTTGAGACGGGCTGCATCTTTTTGCAGGGCGAGCAGGGCGCTCTGGCGTTTCTCGTCCTGGCCGATTTCTTCGTCCAGGCGTCGCAGCTGGCTGTCGAGCCAGGCACTGCGGGCATTGTCGTCCTGCGGGGCCAGGGCGGGCCACAGGCTGTGCGCCTGCACCTGGGCCACCAGCGGTTGTAGCTGGTCGCCCAGTTGCTGCTGTTGCTGCTGGTAATCCTTGAGCTGGGCGTTGACCACGCCCAGCTGGGTGCGCAGCTCCACCAGCTTGCTGTTGAGGGTTTCGACCTGCTTCTGCGCGGCGTCTTCTTCGGCCTGGTCATGGCGACCCAGGCTTTGCAGCAGCGCTTCAGGCTGGTGGAACGGGTGCTCGGCGCTGCCGCACACCGGGCAGGGTTCGCCGTCGCGCAACTGGCCGCGCAACTCTTCGACGCTGGTGTTACGTGCCAGGCGCTGGCGTTCCAGCAACTGGCGGGTGAGGTTGAGCGCTTGCTCGGCGGACTCCAGCTCGGCCTTGGCGGCGGTGCCTTCGGTAATCAGCTGCTGGCGCTGCTGCATGGCCTGCTGCTGACGCAGGCGCACGGCCTCCAGCTGCTGGCGCAGTTCCAGTTCACGGCCATGCAGGCGTGACAGTTCCTCCACGGCGCGCTGCTGCTTGCGGTTGTCCTGCAGCATGCCACCCAGCAGGTCGATCTGTTCTGCCAGGGCCTGGGGTTCGGCCTTGGCTTCGCGGAACAGCAGCTCGAAGGCATCGCGCTCGGCCTGCAAGTGCGCATTGGCCTGGCTGGCCTGGGCCTGTAGGCCGGGCAGCTCTTCACGGCCTTTGGCCAGGCGGCCACCGATCAGCATCACTTGCTTCAGTTGCGGCAGGTAGGCGTGCCAGGCATTGGCCAGGCCCGCCAGGTGCTGGCTGTCGGCGAGCGCGGTGTCGATCTGCGCCAGTTGCTGCAGGCTGCGCTGCTGGTTGTCTTCCAGCTGCTGCAGGTGCTGCTGGCCTTCGGCGACCTGCTGCTCGGCCTGCTGGCCTGCGCTGCGCTGTGCTGCCAGCTCCTGCTCCAGGCGGGCCAGGTTGTCCTGGGCGGCAAAGGCCTGGCGCAGGCGAGGGGCGTTCTCGCTGTGTTGGGCCAGGCTATCGGCAAGTGCCTGACGCGCGGCGTCCAGCGCCTGTTCGAGCTCGCTGGTGCGCACTTGCAGCTCGGCTTGCTGCTGCTGTTGCTCGGCGATCTTCGCTGCCAGCGGTGCCAGTTGCGCGGTCAGTGCCTGCTGGCGGTGGAACTGGTGGCGCTGTGGGGCCAGGCGCTCCAGGCGCACCAGGTCCAGGCGCTGGTCAGCCAGTTGTTGCCAGCCCTGCTCGGCGGCCTGCAGCGCGGTGCCGGCTTCGGCGTGCTGGGCCTGCAGCTGGCGCTGCTCGTTCAGCCAGTTGCGTTGCTGCTCCAGCTGGCGCTCGCCAGCCTGGTCGGCCTTGAACTGCTGTTGCGCCTGCTCCAGGCGCTGGTCGAGCTCGGCGCGCGCTTCGGCGGCCATCGGCAGCAGATGGCTGGCACGGTCCTTCAGGGCATTGTGGGCCTCGCCGGCTTCGCGTGCCTTGCTGAAGGCCCGCTGGCCCAGGCGGGTGTAGATGGCGGTGTTGGTGAGCTTTTCCAGCAGCTCGCTGCGTTCTTTGTCGTCGGCCTTGAGGAAGGCGCCGAATTCGCTCTGGGCCAGCATCACCGCGCGGGTGAACTGTTCGAAGTTCAGGCCCAGGCGGGCTTCGACCAGTTGTTTGTACTCGTTCTTACCGCTGCCCAGTACCTGCTCGCTGTCCAGGTCGTAGAAGCTCTGGCGGCTGTGCTGCAGCTTGCCGTTGGCCTTGTCGCGGGCGCGGTTGGCTTCCCAGCGGGCGCGGTAGCGGCGACCATCGATGCCGACGAAATCGACTTCGGCAAAGCCGCTGCCGGTGCCGCGGCGCAGCAGGTTGCGCGGGTCGGAGGTAGGGATTTCACCGTCTGCATCCGGCACCTTGGCCTCGCGGCCAATGTCGTTCAGCCGTGGCACGGTGCCGAACAACGCCAGGCACAGGGCGTCGAGCAGGGTACTTTTGCCCGCCCCGGTAGGCCCGGTGATGGCGAACAGGCCGGCGCTGGCCAGCGGTTCGGCGGTGAAATCGATATCGACCGGGCCGGCCAGGGATGCCAGGTTCTTCAGGCGGATGGCAAGAATCTTCATGGCTGTTCCTCTTCCTGCTGCACGTCCTGCAACAGCAGGGCGAAGTCGGCCAGCGCCTGTTCGTCGGCGGGGTTGCCATAGGCTTGCTCCCAGGCGCGGCTGAACAGGTCCTGCGGGGTCATCTGGGCCAGTTCGACAAAGGCCAGGTCATCGTCTTCGGCATTGTTGCGGCCGGCGTATTCGGCGCTGATGCGGATCAAGCGCACGGCCTTGCCTTGCAGTGCGGTTTCGATCTGCTGGCGCAGGTCGGGTTGCGGCTCGTCCAGTATCACCCGCACCTCCAGCCAGGGCTGGCGGTTGGGGTCTTCGAGCAGGTCGATCACTGGCAGGTCGGCCAACTGTTCCAGTAGTTCGCCCAGTGGTGCCGGACCGACCCGTTGCAGGGCTACGGCGCGCGGTACTGGGCGCGGTTCGACGCTGACCAGGCCAGTGCCGTCCAGCTCCACTTCCAGCACTTGGTGCGGGTAGTTGATTTCGGCGAACGACAGCGGGATCGGCGAGCCGCTGTAGCGGATGCGTTCTTCGCGGTTGACCTTCTGCGGCTTGTGCAGGTGGCCCAGGGCGACGTAGCTGATGGCCTTGTCGAACAGCTTGGCCGGCAGCGCCTCGGCGTTGCCGATGATCAGGCTGCGCTCGGAGTCCTCCGACACCGCGCCACCGGCCATGTGCGCGTGGCTGATGGCGATCAGCGCCTGGTCCTTCTTGCGCTTCTTTTGCGCGGCGGCGATCAGCTGCTGGTGCACCTGGGTGATACCTTGCAGGTAGTCGTCGCCCAATTGCGGGCCGGTCACCTCGGCCGGGCGCAGGAAGGGCAGGGCCAGGCACCAGGCGGCGACCTTGCCGCGGCCGTTGGTCAGCGGAATCAGCAGGCGCTCGGCGTCCAGCTGGCCCTCGTCCAGCCAGTGCACACGGCCCAGGGCATGGGTGCGCAGGCGGCGCATCAGCGCCGCGGGCAGCTCGATGCGCGAGCCGGAGTCGTGGTTGCCGGCGATCATCACGATGTCCAGCTTCGGCTGTTGCTCGTGGGCCTGGACGATGAAGTCGTAGAGACGTTCCTGGGCTTTGACCGGCGGGTTGACCGTGTCGAAGATATCGCCGGCGATCAGCAGCGCATCCGGCTGGCGCAGGCGCAGCTGGCCGAGCAGCCAGTCGAGGAAGCAGGCGTGTTCGAAGTCGCGTTCCTGGCCGTGCAGGCTTTGGCCCAGGTGCCAGTCGGAGGTATGAAACAGACGCATGGATGACCTGTTGGTGTCGAGTCGAGCAAGCGGGGGCTTGGCTTGGGTGATGGGTGTTGCGCAAGGGCGGTATGGTAACCCAAGCCTATGCGGCAAGGCAGTCGCTCCTGGCGGGTAAGTGCTTTCCTACAAGCAGGTCCGCGCACTGAACGCCTTGTTCATTGACGGCCTAACGGCGTTTTCCTAGCGTCCTTGGGTTTCAAGCCTCAAGGACGCAACAATGATCAAGGATCTGACCGAGCGCTCGCTGCTTCAGTCTTGTCGTTCATTCACGTTGCACAACTTGGCCGAACAGGAGTAACCCCTCATGTTCGAAGCGGCCAGGTTTGGCGACGAGATTTCACACACCGGCGCATTGGGCGGCTTCCTGCTGGGCGCTGCTCTGGGTATCGCACTGGTGGCCACGGTGGCCATCGCCACCTTCACCTGCGGGTTAGGCGTGGCTTTGCTGGCCGGCCTCGCAGCAGGTCTCGGGGGCAGCTTGCTGACCGCTGCCGGCGAGGCACTGGGAAGTCTGTTCTCATCCCCCTCAGGGACGATAACGACTGCCTCACCCAACGTGTTCATCAACAGCCGCAAGGCCGACCGCGTCGAAAAAAGCATCGGCGCCTGCGACAAACATCCTGGCCCGGTGCAGATCGCCGAAGGCTCGACCAATGTCTTCATCAATGGCGTCGCGGCGGCGCGCAAGGGCGACAAGCTGACCTGCGGCGCGACCATTTCCGGGGGTTCGAACAACGTCTTCATCGGCGGTGGCACTTACCGCTACCTGCCCGTGGATGACGAAGTCCCGGATTGGCTGCGCACCACCGTGGATGTGCTGATGGCGATTGCTGGCGCAGCCAGTGGCCTCGCGAATGTGCTCAAGATGGGTACCCAGGCCGGTATGAAGGCCGCCCTACCTTGTGCCCTGAAATTCACGGCCGGCTTCATTGCCGGCGAAGTGGCCGCCCGCTACATGGTCGAACCCATGGCACGCAGGGTTTTGGGTGGACTGGTTGGCAACCCGGTCGACCTCACCACCGGTCGCAAGCTGATCCCCGACGAGATCGACTTCAGCCTGCCCGGGCTGATGCCGATCGAGTGGTCACGTTTCTACGCCAGCGACCTTACCGTCGACAGCGTGCTCGGGCGCGGCTGGGTGCTGCCTTGGGAGCAGACCCTGCGCCGCCAGGGCTCGTTCATCTACCTCACCGACAACCAGGGCCGCGAAATCCCGTTCGTGACCCTGCAACCGGGCGAACGGATCTACAACCCGCACGAGCAGGTGTACTTGGTGTGCACCGAGGGCGGCCACTACATCCTGCAAACGCTGGACAACCTGTTCTTCTACTTCGGCGAAGTGCCAGACACCAACACCGAAGTGCCGCTGCAACGCATCGAGAACGTTCTCGGTCACTTCCTGCATTTTACCCGCACGCCCGATGGTACGCTGACCGACATCAGCGCCACCGGCGGTACCCGCGTGCACCTGCACTACGACCACCCGCTGGGCCGCCTGACCGACATCAAGCGCGTGGTGAACGACCAGGCCGTCGAAACGCTCACCCAGTACCGCTACGATGAACACGGCCAGCTGAGCGCGGTGATCAACCGCAACGGCCACACCGTGCGCAGTTTCAGCTACGCCGAAGGCCTGATGGTGACCCACAGCAACGCACTGGGCCTGAGCTGCCATTACCGTTGGGAAACTCTCGGCGGCCAGCCGCGGGTGGTCGAGCACTGGACCACCGATGGCGAACGCTTCCACTTCCGCTACGGCCTCGACGCCCGCACCAGCTGGGCCACCGACGTGCTCGGCCGCGAGCTGGAAGTGCAGTACAACCCCGACCACCGGGTGATCGCCAGCCGCGACTACGGCGGCGAACGCTACGCCGCCGAGTTGGACGACAATGGCAACATGGTCGACCTGACCTTGGCGGACGGTAGCTGCCTGCAATTCAAGTACGACGAATTCTCCCGTCTGCTCGAAGAGACCGACCCGCTGGGCCGCAAGACCACCTACGAATATCACCACCTGACCACGCTGGTGACCCAGGTCAGTTACCCGGATGGCAGCACCTGGCGGGCGCGCTACGACGCCAAGGGCAACCTGCTCGCCGAATTCGATGCCCTGGGTCAAATGACCGAATACCTGAACAGCGATGACGGCCTGCCGCACACCATCATCGACGCGACCTACAAGTCCAAGTACCTGTGGTGGAACACCTTGGCCCAGGTCGAGCGTTACCAGGATTGTTCGGGCAAGAACACCTACTACCGCTACGACGAACGCCAGCACCTCGACGCGGTAACCGATGCGCTGAACCAGACCACCACGCTGGAGCGCAAGCCTGACGGTGAGGTGCTGCGCATCAGTCACCCCGACGGCACGGCGGAAACTTTCACCTACAACGACCTTGGTCAGGTGCTCGACCACACCGATGGCAAAGGCCAGATCACCCGCCTGCTACGCACTTCCCGTGGTTTGCCGAGTAACCGCCGGGACCCGAAAGGAGGTGTGGTTCGTTACGAGTACGACAAGGCTTGGCGCCTGACCGGGTTGGTGAACGAGAACAACGCCACGTACCGCTTTGCCTATGACGCCTCGGACCGGCTGACTGAAGAAGTGCGGGTGGATAACCTGACCCGGCGTTTCAGCTACAACCTCGGCGGCCATCTGACCCGGCTGGATGAGATTGGTTATGGCGAAAATGCCGAGCGGCCGGAGCGGCATACGCTGTTCGAGCGTGACAGCATTGGCCGGTTGGTCGCCAAGATCAACCGCGATGCGAGCCAGACCTTCGCGTACGACGACGGAGACCGGTTGCTGAGCATCGAGCGGCAGCCGACCGGGATCGGCAAGCAGCTAGGGATCACGGAAGAGAAGCTGGAGTACGCCTACGATCTGCTGGGGCGGCTGACCAAAGAAATCACCCCCGACGGCACGCTCGGCTACGAGTACGATCCGCTCGGCAACCTGACTACGCTGACCCTGCCGGATGGCCGCAAGGTCAACCACCTGTACTACGGCAGCGGGCACCTGCACCAGCTGAACCTGGATGGCCAGGTGATCAGCGACATGGAGCGTGACGACCTGCACCGGGAGGTGTACCGGACCCAAGGCAAGCTCACCAGTTGTTTCGGTTATGACGCGATGGGGCGCAAGGCGTGGCAATACGCATCGATGCTGCCGGCCGACAAGCTGTCGCAAGTGCACAACACTGGCATCAATACCTCGCTGCTGGTGGAGCATGCCTACAACCCGATTCACCGCCGTTATCAGTACGACCCGGCAGGTGAACTGGTGCGTACGCTCGACAAGCTGTGTGGCGAGATCAAGTACGAGTACGAAGCGAACGGCCAGTTGCGCAGCCGCGATACGGGCTCGCTGGTTGGCAGCGAAGAGTTTCGTTACGACCCTGCGGGCAACCGCCTGGATTTCAATGCCCGGCAATTTGCCAAGTCCAGGGACAACCGCATCACACACTGGCGGGACCAGGAGTACCGTTACGACCCGTGGGGCAACCTGATCGAAAAATGCTCGGAATATGGCAACCGGTTGCAGCGCTTCGGTTATGACGGTGAAAACCGGCTGGTGCGGGCGGAGACATGGGGCAATGGCAAGCTGGAGAGTGCCGGGCACTACCGTTATGACAGCCTGGGGCGGCGGGTGGCCAAGCTGGCTGAGATCAATGGGCAGGTCGAGCAGAAGCGCTTCCTCTGGCAAGGGCTGAGGATGCTGCGCGAGGAAACGCCCGGGCAGAGCATCCTGTACCTGTATGAGCCGGGTAGCTATGCGCCGTTGGCGCGGGTTGATCAGGCGGAAGGAGAGGAGCAGAAGCTTTATTATTTCCATACTGACCAGATTGGTACGCCGCTGGAGGTCACGGACAGTGACGGTAAGATCGTCTGGCAGGCGACGTATCGCTCGTGGGGGGCAATAGAGAGTCTGCCGATCAATGAGATCGAGCAGAATTTGCGTTTCCAAGGTCAGTACTTTGATAGCGAAACGGGACTGCACTACAACACGTTCCGCTACTATGATTCGGAGGTCGGTAAATATATATCGCATGACCCAATAGGCTTGTTAGGCGGAATAAACTTATATCAATATGCGCCGAACCCTGTTAGCTGGCTGGATCCTTTGGGATGGATTACCTATAATACGATGCCTGCGATAGATGGTTTCCAGAAGCATCATATTATCCCGCAGCAGCTATCTAGGCTCTGTACGAAATCCCGAGAAACCCGATCGCTGCCCCTTGAACGCTGAGATTTTGTAGAGTCATCCGCCATCTACGGAAAGGAATTCTGTGATGGCTAAGCGTTACGAACTCTCGGATGAGGCTTGGGCTTTGGTTGCCGATCTCTTCACTGAAACCCATGGTCGGGGGCGGCCCCGCCTGAGTGATCGGCTGATGCTCGATGGCGTGCTCTGGGTGCTCTGCTCGGGTGCTGCGTGGCGAGATATGCCGGAGCGATTTGGCCCGTGGTCAACGGTGTATCAACGGTTCCGGGACTGGCGAAACCAGGGGACGTTCGATCAGATGCTCAAACGCTTGCACCTGAAATTGAATGAGCAAGGCTTGATCGATTTGCAAACCTGGATGATCGACTCAACTGCTGTACGCGCAACCCGAGCCTCTTCTGGCGCCGGGAAAAAAGGGGGCCTGACGAGCCTGCCGATCACGCTCTAGGCCGCAGTCGCGGCGGCCTGACAACCAAGATCCACATGCTCTGCGACGCCAACGGAACACCGTTGCGCTTCCTTCTCTCTGGCGGTCAAGCCAGTGACATCAGCTACGCCCAGCCACTGCTGGACGAAGTCAGCATTCCATCAAGCCAACGAGGTCGTCCGCGCAAGCGCTGCAAATGGCTGCTTGCTGACAAAGGCTACGATGCCGAAGCGCTGCGCCGCTACTGCGACCAGTACCGCATGCAACCCGTCATCCCGATGCGCTCAATGAAGCGCAAACCCAAGCCTGGCTTACCCAGATTGTTTGATCGGCCCAAATATCGACAGCGCAACATCATCGAGCGCATGTTTGGCTGGCTGAAAGAGAACCGCCGCATCGTGACGCGCTTCGACAAGCTCGCGAAAAGCTATGCCGCCATGGTCTCACTGGCTTGTTCCATGCGGTGTCTGCGACATCTCTTTTCGTACAGAGCCTA